>JANPCW010000109.1:0-4268 GCA_031431155.1 Janthinobacterium sp.
GCCCGGTGCGGACCCGCATGCCGGGTGGTGTGGCAGGGGAGCGGCCAACTTGGCCGCCCCCTATGCCGATTGGGCGTGCTACAGCCTGGCATATTGATCCTTACGTTCCCTAGCGTACAGACTCGGCCCCGCGCCGCATGGTTAGATACGATCGGAAGCACAACAATCAAGTAGCCAAACCAGCCGTTCTGCGGCGTAAGGAGTTTTCCATGTCGTTCATCATTTACCTCATTGGCGTCGCTATTCTCATTGGCGGCATTGCCTGGGCACTTGTTACGGCAGGGGTGCCGCAACTGTATGTGCTGATCGCCTGCGTCATCTTGCTCGGCATTGGAATCGTGACAGGTGTGGCGCGCACGCGCGGCAAGGACCCGTCCTGATCGGTCCAAACTGCATGCCGTCGCGCCATTGTTTTTAGCTTCTTCTTGAAAACGGGCGTTGGGTGTGGTGCCGTACAGTCAATGTTGTTGGAGTCGGGCAGTATCGAGGTATTCCCTTACCAGGACATTGATCATGACTTCAAATACTTATTCCCGCACAATTTTTATCGCGCTGCTCGTGTGTGCCGGTTTCGCCAAAGCAGATATCGCGAAATGTGTCGACGAGACGGGCGCGGTTACCTACACGAATGTGTCCTGCCCGAGCGGAACCAAGCTCGCTCGCGCTGCCTCGACGAGCAATCCTGACACCGCCGATGCCACAGATTCCCCAGCCGCCGGGCATATCGCTGCAGATGGGCCCGCCCGCGACGCAACATGGGGCAAAAATGGTGTCAGTAATCTGACCGTGCGTAGCGCTGGAACAGACGTGGCAACGTTGAAAGCGGCAAGATCCTCCATGTTATCGATGGATCGCGCGTTGTTATTGTCGCGTCAGGTGAAATTGGCACGGCTTAATTAATATTTTTGCAGTTGTCCACGTGCGGGGCGAGATATGAAAACACGCGAAAGATTCCGGGCTGCAAAGAGCCTCAAGCTGGTCGAGGAAGACGCAGGAGCGATCCTGGTGGGAGCCAGTTTGGCGCCGGGGAACAAGGGCTTGAGCAAGGGCGAGTGCAAGGAGCTCGACCGCACGGAAACGACCCGCCTGGTCGCCGTCGTAGGGGTATGCCAGAACATGTTGTTCGCGCAGCGCGAACGCAAGGTGCTTCTGGTGCTGCAGGGGATGGATACGGCCGGCAAGGACGGCACCATCGGCACTCTGTTCAGCCAAATCAATCCAATGGGGGTGCGCGCGGCCGCGTTCAAGAAGCCGACCGACATCGAACTGGCGCACGACTATTTGTGGCGCGTGCATCAGCAAGTGCCAGTCAAGGGTGAGATCGCGATTTTCAACCGTAGCCATTACGAAGATGTGCTGATCACGCATGTGCTGGGCCTGATCGACGAGAAGGAATGCAAGCGCCGCTACGCGCAGATTCGCGATTTCGAACGCATGCTGTTTGAAACGGGAACCGTGATCGTCAAGGTCTTCCTGCATATCTCGAAAGATGAACAACGGCAGCGCCTGCAGGAGCGGCTCGAAGACCCCGAGAAGCAATGGAAGTTCAATCCGCTCGACCTCGAACAGCGCAAACATTGGGACCAATACCAGCGCGCGTATGAGCGTGCCATCGTTGAAACCGATGGCGATCACGCCCCGTGGTACGTGATCCCGGCCGATTCCAAGACCCATCGTAATTTGGCGATCGCCACCTTGCTGCTGGAGATCATGGAAGGGCTGGAACTCAGCTTTCCGCCCACTGATCCAAAGCTATCAAAACTGAAAGTCGAGTAGCTCAAAAATCGTTTCGGGCATCAGGCACCCGCCCGGAACCGGTCCCGGGTTCATCATCGGCTGCAAGCTGCCGTTGTATTTCCCTCCTTTGTTCTTAATTTGCGCTCCTTTGATTGACTGCGTCCGTCCGGCTCGGAGATACTCTGTGGAATGTTTGATTTCCATATAGAATTTTCTACCAACGAACGAAAGATATCAAAATGTTGTACGAGCTTCATGAAATGCAAAACAAGGTCTTGCAACCGCTGACGCAGTGGTCGCAAATGGCGGGCAAACTGTTTTCCGAACCGGCTTCGCCGTTCGCCCACTCACCGTTTTCGCAAGAGATCGCGGCCGGCTGCGAGTTGTTTTATCGCTTGGGAAAGAACTACGACAAGCCGCGCTTTGCGATCGAATCGACCCTGTTCAAGGGCAAGGATGTCGGCATCAAGGAAACCATCGTCAGCAGCAAGCCATTTTGTACGTTGCGCCATTTTACGAAGCACGTCGACAAGTTGTCCGGCGAAGAACATCCCACCGTATTGCTGGTCGCACCCCTCTCCGGTCACTATGCAACGCTGCTGCGTGAGACGGTGAAGGCTTTGCTGCACGATCACGATGTGTACATTACCGATTGGACCGACGCGCGCCAGGTAGCGCTTTCCGAAGGTGCGTTCAGTTTGGACGACTACGTGCATTACGTGCAGGATTTCATTCGCTTGCTCGGGCCCGAGACGCACGTCATTGCGATTTGCCAGCCGACCGTGCCGGTATTGGGCAGCGTGTCGCTGCTGGCCAGCGCCAGCGATGTCCAGCCGCGCACAATGACGCTGATGGGCGGTCCGATCGACGGGCGCATATCGCCGACCAAGGTCAATAAACTGGCCACTGAAAAACCGTATGCGTGGTTCGAGAATAACGTGATTCATGCGGTGCCGGCCAGTTATCCCGGCGCCAAGCGCAAGGTGTACCCGGGCTTCCTGCAATATGCGGGCTTCGTGGCGATGCATCCGGATAAGCACATGCAGAGTTACGTCGATTTTTTCAAGGAACGCTCGGTGGGCCATCAAGCCAACGCGCATATCAAGTTTTATGATGAGTACAACGCGGTACTGGACATGGACGCCGAGTTTTATCTGGACACGATCAAGGTGGTATTCCAGGATTTCAATTTGGCGCAAGGGTCGTGGGACGTTAAAGGAGAGCGCGTGCGTCCGCAAGACATCCAGCGTACTGCCCTCTATACCATCGAAGGCGAACAGGACGATATCTGCGGGTCAGGCCAGACCGAGGCGGCGCATGCATTGTGTTCGTCACTCCCCCAGTCCAAAAAGCGTCATCTGACGGTCGCGGGGGCCGGCCACTTCGGCATTTTCTCCGGCCATCGCTGGCATGACGAGGTGTGCCCAACGATAGGCGCGTTCATACGGGAACACAATCACTAAAACGGGTAGTTGCGGTCACGATCCGGTAGGCTTGGGAGCGGCGATTCCGGGGTGAGGGTGGCAGCTCCGGAAAAATAAAACTGGCCCTTTAATATGGCGCCGTTTTAGTCGTACACTAGCGCCAGAAGCGCTGTGTGGCATTGTCGCCACCAAGCCCCACCACATCGGAGAACAGAATGCTGCAATTGAAAGATCCCACCCTGCTGCGCGAGCAAGCTTACGTAAACGGTGAGTGGAGCGACGCCGACAGCGGCGAAAAAACGATCGTCACCAACCCGGCGACCGGCGAGCAACTGGGCACTATCCCAACCATGGGTGCCGTCGAGACGCGGCGCGCGATCGAGGCGGCGAACGCGGCCTGGCCCGCCTGGCGCAACAAGACTGCGAAAGAACGCAGTGTCATCCTGCGCAAGTGGAACGACCTGATGCTGGAAAACGCCGACGACCTGGCCCTCATCATGACGGCAGAACAAGGCAAGCCGCTGACCGAGGCGCGCGGCGAAGTCGTGTATGCCGCATCGTTTCTCGAGTGGTTCGCCGAGGAAGGCAAGCGCGTCTCTGGCGAGACCCTGCAGTCGCCATGGCCGGACCGCCGCATGGTCGTCACCAAGGAACCTATCGGGGTGTGCGCCGCGATCACGCCGTGGAACTTTCCATCGGCGATGATCACCCGTAAAGTCGGCCCGGCGCTGGCCGCCGGCTGCCCGATGGTCCTGAAACCAGCTGAATTGACACCGTTTTCGGCACTGGCACTGGCGGTATTGGCCGAGCGCGCCGGCGTACCGGCAGGGGTGTTCAGTGTGGTCACCGGATCCTCGCGCGCCATCGGTGCCGAGATGACCGCCAACCCGACCGTGCGCAAGCTGACCTTTACCGGCTCGACCGAAGTGGGCCGCATCCTGATGCAGCAATGCGCGCCGACGATCAAGAAGCTGTCGCTGGAATTGGGCGGCAACGCACCATTCATCGTGTTCGATGACGCCGACCTCGATGCCGCCGTGGAGGGGGCGCTCCGGGCGAAGTACCGGAACGCGGGGCAGACGTGCGTCTGTCCCAATCGCCTGTATG
>JANPCW010000110.1:0-7314 GCA_031431155.1 Janthinobacterium sp.
CTTGTGCAGGCGATTCATTTCGCTCGCATGCATGGCGTTGAGCTTGCGCCGGTAGCGCGACAGCAGGCGCAGTTCGCGCAAATCCTGAGGTGGAATGAAGCTGCCGCGCACCAGGCCGAAGCGTGCCAGCACGGCCAGCCACTGCGAATCGCTCATGTCGGTCTTGCGGCCGGGAACATGCTTGACGAAATGCGCGTTCACGACCCAGGCGTTGATGCCGGCGCGTTCCAGGTGGGTGTACAGGCCCTTCCAGTAAATGCCGGTGCTTTCCATGACCACCAGTTCCACGCCCAGGTCAAGGAGCCAGGCTGCCAGAGCCCGGCAATCACGTTTGAAGCCGCCGAACTCCCGGCTGGCTTGATCAATGGCGCCGTCCGGCTGCTCGATAACAACGGTCACGACATGCAGCATGCGGTGCACATCGATGCCGGCAACTCGCCGGTAAATGGGTTGAAGTCCTTCCATGATGTCGCTCCTGTGAGTAAAATAAAGGGGCGCACAGGGCATCGAAGAACTGGAAGACTCCTCAGGTTAAACTCAGCCTGGGCCTCATTACCGTTCGTGCTATGGCAGTTTCGTGCCACGCGACAGTCGGGGGTGCGAGCCAGTTCGGTCAAGTCTGGTTAGAGCTCGGGGTCGGGCCACCATTCGTTTGGCGACTTTTGGTGCCCTGTGCGCCGCCACCCATCTTCCTCTTTACCGGGCTTTCATGCTCGGGGGCGAGGCCCTCATCCCTCATGGATGGTTAGTTACAAGGCGGACGCCAGCCACTTCTCGGGCAGGATAATGCCAAATAAGCCAAGTTTTACGGTTTTCCGCGCCAGCTTCAGCAAGGCCTTGTCTTTCGTGATCAAAAAGTCTACTTGGGCATCGCGCGCCAGTTCCAAAAATTTCTGGTCGTCCTTGTCGGTGCAAACCGGCAAGCGGGTGCCGCTGCGTGGCTCGGGTGCCGTCAGCGTGATCAGGGCATCGAATTGAGCGGAGCTGATCGGGCGGCTGACCGCATCGAGCGGCAAGTGCGCATAGTTGAGCACGACCTGGTACTCCATGCGGCAGTCGGCGCGGGTGACTGCCTCGACCTGGCCGCTTTCCAGCGCAGCGAGCAAGCCGGCCCAGCGCGGGTCGTGGAACACGAATAAATCGAGGCATACATTGGTATCGATAACGATGCGTTTGGGAGGAGCGGGTATCATGTCGGCAATTCTATTTGATGGATGTATATCGGAATCTTATGCTGATTGTGCTTTCGCCTGCAAAAACGCTCGACCTTGAAACGCCCCCAAGCACAAAACTGCAGAGCCAACCGGATTTTCTCGATCATTCTGCCCGCTTGATCGACACCTTGCGCGCATTTTCGCCGGATCAGGTCGGTCACCTGATGGATATTTCCAACGCGCTGTCGACCCTGAACGTGGCGCGCTATGCGGCTTGGTCGAGCGATGCCGCCGGTGGTCGGCAAGCGATCATGGCGTTCAATGGCGACGTCTATGCCGGCTTCGATGCGCGTACCCTGAAACCGAAACAACTCGATTACGCGCAATCGCGCGTGCGCATCCTGTCCGGACTGTATGGCCTGCTGCGCCCGCTCGACATGATCCATCCGCACCGCCTCGAAATGAGCACCAGGCTGGCCACGGCGCGCGGTAAGGATTTGTACGCGTTCTGGGGCGATACGGTCACCAGCGCGCTCAATCAAACGATCGCCGATGGCGGTGCCAAGGTGTTGGTCAACCTGGCCTCGGAAGAATACTTCAAGTCGGTCAAGCCGCGCCTGCTGTCGGTGCCCGTCATCACGCCGGTATTCGAAGACTGGAAGAACGGCAAGTACAAGGTCATCTCGTTTTACGCCAAGCGCGCGCGTGGCATGCTGGCGCGCTACGCCGCCGTCAAGGCAATCACCAATCCGGAAAAATTAAAGGCATTCGCCGTCGCCGGTTATGCCTTTGATAAACACGATTCGGATCAGAAAACCTGGGTCTTTCGGCGCCGCGTCGAATCGTGATTCGCCGCTGACGCCAGCGCTCAGGTGTCAGGGTGCCCTTTTCACCAGATCTTCCACCATGGATTGTTATCCTTGACGGCGCCCTTTAGAAATTTGCTGTCCGGGAAGTTTTTCGCGAACACGCGCTGGGTGTCGTCACGCAACTGGGGCATTTCCAGCTTGTCGTACGAGCGCGTCATGATGAACAGTGCTTCCTCGATCGCGGGGGCGTTCTGGTAGTCGCTGACCGCGCCTTGTGCGCGGTTCAGCGCTGCCACATAGGCGCCGCGGCGGAAGTAATACTTGGCCACATGCACTTCGTATTGCGCCATCGCGTTGACCAGGTACTTCATCCTGGCGAGCGAATCGGGCGCGTAAATACTGTTGGGGAACTTGTCGACCAGTTGCTTGAACGCGGTAAACGCTTCGCGCGTGGCCTTGGGGTCGCGCTCGGTCGGATCCTGCGTGTAGAGCACATTCAGGAAGCCGACCTTGTCGTTGAAGTTGACCAAGCCGCGCAGGTAATACATATAGTCCACGTTGGCATGGTTCGGGTGCAGCTTGATGAAGCGCTCGATCGCGGCCAACGCCTGGGCCTGGTCGCCAGCCTTGTAATGGGCATAGGCGATTTCCATCTGCGCTTGCTGGGCGTAGGTGCCGAACGGGTAGTTCGACTCCAGCTTTTCGAACAACTGAATCGCGCGCTCGTAGTGCCCGCCCGCCATTTCTTCGCGCGCCTCCGAGTATAATTTCGTAACGGACCAGTTTTTGGTCTCGTCGACTTTTTCGGGCAACAAGCTGCATGCGGACATGCCGAACAGCAAGACTGAGGCGACGACTAGCGATAATTTTTTTTGCATAAAGTTTTGCAAGAAGGTGTTTAACCAGGATTTAACAAAAGGCTGATTATAGCCGATGGGACTGATGTGATATTAACTCCAACGCCGAATTCGGCCGAGACCTTGGCTGACAACGCGCACGAGGCCGACCTCGATACGGATTTTACGGCAATTGACGATGCCGATGACGCCGCGTTCGACATGTCGCCGATCGTGTTCGATCTCACGCCCGACGTGTGCGGCGAGCGCCTCGATAAAGTGATTGCCCGGATGGTGCCGCAGTATTCGCGCAGCCGCATGCAGCTGTGGATCGCCGCCGGCCACGTGACCGTCGACGGCAAAGTGGCCAATACCAAGATGACCGCCTACGGCGATGAACACATCGTCGTTTTGCCGCAAAGCGCGCCTGAAGACGAGGCGTTCAAGCCCGAGCCGATGGAGCTGGTCATCGTCCATGAAGACGAGCACATCATCGTCATCAATAAACCGGCCGGCCTGGTGGTACATCCGGGGGCCGGAAATTGGTCGGGAACCCTGCTCAACGGCTTGCTGCACTATTGCCCGCAACTGGCTGGCGTGCCGCGCGCGGGAATCGTGCACCGGCTCGACAAGGATACCAGCGGGCTGATGGTGATCGGCAAGACGCTGGCATCGCAAACCGATCTGGTGCGCCAGTTGCAGGCGCGTACCGTCAAGCGCGAATATTTCGCGCTGGTCTGGGGCACGCCGCACCCGAGCGGCACGATCGAGGCGGCGATGGGGCGCCATCCACGCGACCGCATCAAGATGGCGGTGTCGGAGAACATGTCGGCCAAGCCGGCGATCACGCATTTCCAGCGCCTCTCGACGGGCGACCTGGATCGGCGCCCGGTCAGCCTGGTGCAGTGTCAGCTCGAAACAGGGCGCACCCATCAAATCCGGGTTCACATGTTGTCGATTGGTTTTCCGCTGGTGGGCGATTCCTTGTACGGTAAACAGCATCTGGTCTCGGCTTTCCCGCGCCAGGCGTTGCAGGCGCGCCGTCTGGGCCTGGTGCATCCGGGCACCGGCCAAGCGTGCGAATGGCTGGTGCCGCTGGCCGACGATTTCGCCGGTTTGATCGCCAAAGCCGGGATCCCGGAACCGGAGCAGGTTTAGTTGTCGCCAGAATGGAAACGTTGAATTTGATTACCCCCGATTGGCCCGACCTTCCGGCGCATGTCGGCGCCATCTGCACGACCCGCGTTGGCGGTCTAAGCAATGCTCCGTACGACGATGGGCGCGGCGCGGGCGGATTGAATTTGGGCATGCACGTTGGCGACCGTGCCGACCGTGTGGCACGTAACCGTGCGTTGGTGCAGGCGCAACTACCGGCGCGCCCCGTCTGGTTGTCGCAAGTGCATGGCGTGACCGTGGTGGATGCCGCAACGATCCTGCCTGGTCCGCCGTATTGCGAAGCGGACGCGAGTTTTGCCAGCGCGCGCGGCGCCGTGTGCGCCATCATGACGGCCGATTGTTTGCCGGTTTTGTTTTCTGACCTGAACGGTAGCGTAGTCGCTGCAGCGCATGCGGGCTGGCGCGGCTTGGCGGGCGGTGTACTCGGGCAGACAGTGAACGCCATGCGCTCGGCGGGAGCAGGCGAAATAACGGCATGGCTGGGGCCGGCAATTGGCCCGCAGCGCTTCGAAGTGGGCCATGACGTGCTGCAGGCGTTCATGGCCGGCGCCAGCGACGAGGCCGCTGCCGAGCAACTCAGGCTGGCGTTTGTACCGTGTCGCGGGAACAAATATCTGGCCGACATCTATCAGTTGGCGCGCTGCATGCTGCAGCGGGAGGGCGTGACCCGGGTCGCCGGCGGCGACGCTTGCACCGCATCGGAGCCGGATCTTTTCTACTCATACCGGCGCGACGGCGTCACCGGGCGGCAAGCATGTTTGATCTGGCGCAAATAGCGTTCCGTGGCGCGCTTTCATAATGCTGGGTTTGATTGAAACTATCGATTTTCTTTTTCTGGGTCGGTAGCAATGTCGGGCGGCGGAGACGGAGAGGGCGGTAGCGCTGCCGCTCGCTTGCGCGCGCGCCGCTTCGAGCCGGTGAGATAGAAAAGTATTGCCAGCGGCAACACACAATAAAAGAAAAACGTCATAATTCCGGCAACAATGGAAGTTTCAGTGAGCGCCATCAGGCCCACGACGTAAATCCATGCAATTGCAACGATCAACATAAACACCCCGGTTACTCAACATTACTTAAATGGACTCAACCATGAACCTGCCAGATCCTCAAGCCGCAGCATCAGCCTGGATGGCGCAATTTAGCGATCCGAACCAATGGCAGAACTGGTTCAAGATGGTACCTGAAGCGAACGCCAATCCGTTGGCGGCGATGCTCAAGGATGCGGGCGCGGGGATTAATCCGGCAGTCGTCGATGAGTTAAAAAAAGTCTACATGACGAAGTATACCGAACTGTGGCAGGGATTTCTTGCGTCCAAGCCGCCGGCAATTGCCGACCGGCGCTTTGCCGCACCGGCATGGCAGGCCAACCCCATGTCGGCATTCAGCGCAGCATCATACCTGCTTAACTCAACGTTCTTGACCACGCTGGCCGATGCCGTCGAGGCGCCGCCGCGGGAAAAGCAAAAAATCCGCTTCGCCGTGCAGCAGATGGTGGACGCAATGTCGCCTGCAAACTTCCTGGCCACCAACCCGGACGCCCAGCAACAGATTATTGACAGCAAGGGCGAGAGCCTGACCAAAGGCTTGGCAAATATGCTGGCGGACATGCAAAAGGGCCGCATTTCACTGTCCGATGAATCCGCTTTCGAAGTTGGCAAGAACGTGGCCACCACCGAAGGCAAGGTGGTATTCGAAAACGACCTGTTCCAGCTGATTCAGTATCAGCCGTTGACGGCCACGGTGCATCAGCGCCCGCTGCTGATGGTGCCGCCTTGCATCAACAAATTCTACATCCTCGATTTGCAGCCTGAAAATTCGCTGGTGCGTTACGCGGTGGAGCAGGGTAATACCGTTTTCCTGATGTCCTGGCGCAATCCGGATGCGTCGATGGGCAAGGTCACGTGGGATGACTATATTGAAGACGGCGTGATCAAGGCGCTCAACGTCACACAGGAAATTTCAGGCCAGGACAAATTGAACGTGTTCGGCTTTTGCGTGGGTGGCACCATCGTATCGACGGCCCTGGCGGTGTTGGCCGCACGCGGCGAAAATCCAGTCGCCAGCCTGACCTTGCTGACAACCTTGCTCGACTTTTCCGACACCGGTGTGCTCGATGTGTTTATCGATGAAACCCAGGTCAAGCTGCGCGAGCAGTCGCTGGCCGGCGGCGGGCTGCTGCCGGGGAGCGACTTGGCCACGACCTTCTCGAGCCTGCGTCCGAACGACCTGATCTGGAACTACGTTCAATCGAATTACCTGAAAGGCAAGGAGCCGCCGCCGTTCGATTTGCTGTACTGGAATTCGGATAGCACCGGTCTGCCAGGCCCGATGTTTTGCTGGTACCTGCGCAACGCCTATCTGGAAAATAGCTTGATCAAGCCTGGCAAGCTGACCGTGGCGGGCGAGAAAGTCGATCTGTCGACTATCGACGCGCCAACCTTTGTTTTCGGCTCGCGGGAAGACCACATTGTGCCGTGGACCGCTGCTTATGCGTCGCTCGCCGTCCTGAATCCAAGAAAGCCAAAGCAAAACCATTTCATCCTTGGCGCGTCCGGCCACATCGCCGGGGTGATCAACCCCGCATCGAAGAAAAAGCGTAGCTATTGGAGTAACGACAGCGTCCCCAAAGGCGGCGCCGATGCGGAGCAATGGCTTGAGGGCGCAATCGAGCATCCGGGCAGCTGGTGGGGCGAGTGGGCAGGCTTTCTCGCTGAGCATGGCGGGAAGCAGGTCAAGGCACCGGCCAAGTTTGGAAATACGCGCTACAAGCCGATCGAGGCAGCGCCCGGGCGCTACGTCAAAGTGCGTGCCGAATAGACCTGATGAAGCATAAGGGCAGGGCGCCCGCGCCTTGCCCTGCTGCAGTTTTGGTTGCATTACAATAAAAGTGCTGAATCTATGGGGGAATATGTAAAACCTTGATTTTCCGCTCTATAATGCAAATAGTAGGCTACTGTTGAGCGAACCGGGATTCGTTTTTTTGAAATGTGTGCAAATGCGCTGCGGCGCAATAAGTGGGCTTGAGATGAGTAGTAGTGCAAAGAAAAATGCTGAACGTTTGATCAAGAAGTATCCAAACCGCCGTCTTTACGATACGCAGACAAGCTCGTACATTACCTTGACCGACGTGAAGCAGTTGGTGCTCGATGCCGATGAATTTACCGTCGTCGATGCCAAGACCAATGATGACCTGACCCGCAGCATCCTGCTCCAGATCATTCTGGAAGAGGAATCGAATGGCGCGCCGATGTTCTCCAGCGTTGTCTTGTCGCAAATCATCCGCTATTACGGGCATGCGATGCAGGGCATGATGGGTTCCTACCTGGAAAAAAATGTCCA
>JANPCW010000111.1:0-2006 GCA_031431155.1 Janthinobacterium sp.
TCGGCCTGGCGATCCTGTTGCGGGTCGATTACGAGAATCGGATCCTGATGCGCGGTGGCCGCCTATGAAACGCTTGATGATCATGGCGGCCGGTACCGGCGGTCACATCTTCCCCGGCCTGGCGATCGCGCAAACCATGCGCGCGCGCGGCTGGCAAGTGAGCTGGCTCGGTACCGCGCACGGTATGGAGCAGGAACTGGTGCCCAGACACGGCATCGAGATGGATGCGATCGCGTTTTCCGGCATGCGCGGCAAAGGCGTGCGCCATAGCGTGACGGGCGCATTCAAACTGGCGGCCAGCTTTGCCAGTTGCCTGCGTTTCCTCGCGCGCCGCAAGCCGGACCTGGTACTCGGGATGGGCGGCTATGTGACCGTTCCCGGTGGCCTGATGGCGCGCTTGCGCGGCATCCCGCTGGTACTGGTCAATGCCGATGCGGCCCTGCTGTTGTCGAACAAAACCCTGGCGCCGCTGGCGCAGCGCGTGCTGTTCGGCTTCCCGGCCGAGTTCGGACGCGCCGCCGGCAAAGCCATGGTGACCGGCAACCCGGTACGCCAGGAGATTATCGACATCGCGCCGCCGGCCTCACGTTATGCGAGCCGCCAGGGCCCGCTGCGGATCCTGGTGGTCGGCGGCAGCCTGGGCGCGAAGGCGCTCAATGACGCCATGCCGGCTGCGCTGGCGCTGATCCCACTTGGCGCGCGCCCGCTCGTCACGCACCAGTCGGGCAAGAAGAATATCGCTACGCTGCGCGCGTCCTACGCCGCCGCTGGCGTGGAAGCCGAAGTGCTCGACTTTATCGACGACATGGCAGGCCGCTATGCCCAGTCGGACCTGGTGATTTGCCGCGCCGGCGCAATCACGGTGTCCGAGCTGACGGCGGCCGGCATCGCCAGCGTGCTGGTGCCGCTGGTGGCATCGACTACCACCCATCAGCGCGACAATGCGCAGTGGATGGCAAAACAGAATGCGGCGATCCACCTGCCGCAGACGGAATTGAACCCGGCGGCGCTGGCGACGCTGCTGCAGGCCCTGACGCGCCAGCAGTGCCTTTCTATGGCGCAAGCGGCCCAGGCAGTGGGTAAGCGCGACGCCAACGATGCGATCGCAGATGTACTCGAACAATTGGCTGGAAAGCAAGCATGAAACATAAAGTAAAACACATCCATTTCGTCGGCATCGGCGGCTCAGGCATGAGCGGCATCGCCGAAGTGCTGGTCAATCTCGGCTACACCGTCTCCGGTTCCGACCTGGGCAGCAACGCCGCCACCCAACGCCTTGAAAGCCTGGGCGCCAAGGTGATGCTCGGTCACGCAGCGGCCCATATCGAGGGGGCCGATGCGGTGGTCACCTCGACCGCGGTGCAGCCGGACAATCCGGAAGTGGTGGCAGCGCGCAGCCAGATGATCCCGGTGGTGCCGCGCGCGGTCATGCTGGGCGAATTGATGCGGCTGCAGCGCGGCATCGCGATCGCCGGCACGCACGGAAAAACCACCACCACCAGCCTGGTCGCCTCGGTCTTGGCGCAGGGCGGACTCGATCCGACCTTCGTGATCGGCGGGCGCCTCAACAGTGCCGGCGCCAATGCCAAGCTGGGCACCGGGGACTTCCTGGTGGCCGAGGCGGACGAATCGGATGCCTCGTTCCTGAACCTGTCGCCGGTGATCGAAGTGATCACCAACATCGATGCCGATCATATGGAAACCTATGAGCACGACTTCGAGAAGCTCAAGCAGGCGTTCGTCCATTTCACGCACCGCCTGCCGTTTTACGGGCGCGTGATGTTGTGTATCGACGATCAGCACGTGCGCGACATCATCCCCTTTATCTCTAAGCCGATTACCACCTACGGCTTTCACCCGGATGCCCAGGTGCGCGCGGTCAACGCCAGCGCCGTGGGCATGCAGATGCATTTCACGGTACTGCAAAAAGGCTACCCGGAGCTGGCAGTCGTGCTGAACCAGCCCGGCATGCACAACGTGCAAAACGCCTGTTCCGCGATCGCGAT
>JANPCW010000112.1:0-1800 GCA_031431155.1 Janthinobacterium sp.
GAAGCGATGCTGGCCCTGGTGCTGATGGATCATGCGCTAATGCAGCGCGCGCAGTGCGCCGATGTCCGCGTTAGCACGCCCAGGATCGCCGCGCAGACGACATAGCGGAGATAGCGCCGCGCCACCGGATCGGTTGGGCGCAAGTATTTTGCGAAATTCGGTCCACTCGCTGCCGTTGAGGGCGATAATGCTGCGATCCCTGATCCTGCCAAGCGGCTAGAACAACCGCTAGAACAACCATGACCATGAAACAAGACCCGCGCTTCCCCAATCTATTCATCCTGAACCACCCGCTGATCCAGCACAAGCTCAGCCATATGCGAGCGCGCGATACATCGACCCGCACCTTCCGCGAATTGCTCAAGGAAATTACCTTGTTGATGGGGTATGAAATCACGCGCGATCTGCCACTGACCACGCGCCAGATCGAGACGCCGCTGCAAACCATCGCCGCGCCCGTCATCGCCGGGAAAAAACTGGCGATCGTGCCGATTCTGCGCGCCGGCATCGGCATGAGCGATGGCTTGCTGGAACTGGTGCCTTCGGCGCGAGTCGGGCATATCGGCGTGTACCGCGACCCGCAAACCCATCAGCCGGTGGAGTATCTGGTGCGCCTGCCGGACCTGGTGGAACGCGTTTTCATTCTGTGCGATCCGATGGTCGCGACCGGGAACTCGGCGGTGTATGCCGTTAATGTCTTGAAGAGCCGCGGTGTTACCGACGCCCAGATCATCTTCCTGGCGCTGGTGGCGGCGCCGGAAGGCGTGACCGTGTTCCAGCAAGCCCATCCTGGCGTGAAGATGTACGTGGCCGCGCTCGATTCGCACCTGAACGACCATGCGTATATCGTTCCCGGACTGGGCGACGCGGGTGACCGAATTTTCGGCACCAAATAGCCTGTGTAGCGGGGCCGCAATGACCTGGTGGATCGCACGTTCGGTCAATGGTTGATCTAGCGCAAATGATCAGCGGTCGCATGTTCTATATTGGCAGAACTGCACTTAAGGCAGCGTGAAGCGAGGGGTGCTTCTTAGGGACAGAAAGATACGTTTTAGATTTATTTTCAATAAAATGTACTTTTCTGGTTTTGTTCGGTATAATACGGGATCGTTAGATTCGAGGTAGTGGTGCAGTTAGTCTGTCATTTCTTTCTTGCTTCAAACGATCTAACGGGCGACAGCCCAACTTAACTGAAATAGGAAATTGTAATGGCAACTGGCATCGTAAAATGGTTTAATGATTCGAAGGGTTTTGGCTTTATCACACCTGACGAAGGCGGCGAAGATTTGTTTGCTCACTTCTCGGCGATTCAGTCGAACGGTTTCAAATCACTGCAAGAGAACCAACGTGTTTCTTTTGAAGTGACTGCTGGCCCTAAGGGCAAGCAAGCTTCGAACATTCAGCCAATCTAATACGCTGAATCAAACGAAATAAGAAATCCTCGGTTCGCCGGGGATTTTTTTTGCCTGGATTTTTTGTGCAGTGTGCCTTCAGCCTCGACCCCAATAGTCAGCCTGCGAGAAAGCATGGCGCAGGAAGTCGACGAAAGCGCGTATCCGCAGCGGCAGATGACGGCGCTGGGCGAAAACCGCATAAATGTCGTTGCCGGGCACCGCAAACTGGTCCAGCACGGTTTCCAATTGCCCGGACTTGAGCTCCGCCCTAACTTCCCACATCGAACGCCATGCCAGGCCCTTGCCCGCCAAGGCCCAGTCATGCAACACCTCGCCGTCATTGCACACCATATTCCCGGCCACCTTCAGGGTGACGTTCTTGCCATGGTCGCGAAACGTCCAGCCG
>JANPCW010000113.1:0-1727 GCA_031431155.1 Janthinobacterium sp.
CTGCTGCGCCAGGCGCTGGGAAAACTGCTGGGCGCGCCGGCCGCTAGTGTCAAATTAATCGAGCAGCCCGGCAATGCGCCGCAGCTCGATTGGCCTGACCGTTCCGGAGTCGGCTTTAGCCTGTCGCACAGCGGTCCCTGGGTTGCCTGCGCGGTCAGTGCCGAGACCCGGCTGGGGCTCGATATCGAAGTCATCGATCCGGCGCGCGACCTGCCGGCGCTGGCCGAACAGGCATTCGATCCGGATCAAAATGCATGGCTGAACGCGCGGCCCGATGCATCCCGGGTCAGCGATTTCTATCGGCTGTGGAGCGCCAAGGAAGCGCGCTTCAAGTTGAACGCGCCAAGCGCGCAATGCATCGCGCTGTCCCACCACCAATTGTCGGCGGTCCTGTGCAGCGCGCACTCGCTGTCGCATGTTCCGCTGCTGGCGCCGGTCTCCTTATTGCCAGAGCCAGTTCCAAAGACCCGGTAGTTGCGGCTTGACCTGGCCATCCTTCACCGTGTTGGCCAGGGCCGCCCGTTCCAGTTCGCCGCGTTCGTCGTAAAATGGTTTGGCCGCCGTGGGCATGTCCAGTTCGCGCGCGACGTCGAGCAGGATTTCCAGGTACACCTCGATAGTGCGCGCGGTGTAGCTGTTGATGTCATGGAAGGTGACCACGATCGGGGTGCTGCCGTCGACCGCCGGCATGGCGCCCGCGCGCCAGCGTTCGCGCAGGCCCAGCAGCATCTTGCGCATATTCCGGCGCTTACTCAGGCTGAAATTGACGCCATAGATTTTTCCGTCATTGGCGCTCAAGTCGGTCAACAGCATCTGCATGCCGTGCCGATGATAGGTAGCCAAGGTCCGTGCGTCGTAGTTCCAGTAGGGCGGCCGCACCAGCTTGGGCGGCGCTCCGGTAATGCTGGTCAGGTCGGCGATGCCAAGCTCAAGCGAGGTATCGAGTTCCTGCTCGGTCAGGTTGCGGTGATTCCAATGACGTGGCGTCGCAGTATGAAAGGCCAGCAAGTGGCCGGCTTCGTGTTCGCGCTGCAGGAGCGCGCGCCCGATCTCGGTCGCGCCGCCGTTCACGGCGCGCGTTTGGGTGAAAAAAATGGCTTTGATGCCGGCTTGGGTCGCGTTGCGCTCCAACGTGTCGAGAATTTTTTCAGTCGGGTTGTCGAAGCGGGCGGCGCTCGGTCCATCGTCGAAGCTAAGTAAGAAACGGATCGGAGCGACCGGATGCGCTACGCCGCCGGCGTCGGCGCCAGCCGCAGCGCAAATCAGGGTCAGTAATGCGCCGAGCAGAATCTGGAAGATGGTGTGGCGAGGGCGCAGCGTAAATAAAGGCAAGGTAAAAGATCGTTGTTGGACGGGAGGGCGGTATTGTACCTTTTTGGGGCTCTACCTTGCCGCGACCATCGATTCAGTCGCGCGCGGCGCGATAGTCGCGCCGCCACACGAGATTGAATGGCTGGGAAAATAACATTGTTCAACAGCGCTTAGTCGGGTATTTTATCAATCTATCTTCTAAAAAAATGAACATGCGCCAGACCAGCCAGTTTGCCCTGTTGTCGCAGCGCCGTTTCGCGCCGTTCTTCTGGACCCAGTTCCTGGGCGCCTTTAACGACAACCTGTTCAAGACCAGCCTGATGGTGATCTTGACCTTTGAGGCGCTCAGTTGGAGCACGATGGATCCGGCCCTCCTGAACAACCTCATTCCCGGGCTGTTCATCCTGCCCTACGTG
>JANPCW010000114.1:0-7551 GCA_031431155.1 Janthinobacterium sp.
CAAGGAAATCGCCGAAGGACTCGATGCGATGCTGTCCTGACCTGGTGGCGCCAGAACCGGATGGCACGCTATAGACGGGCCAGCACAGGCAAGACGTGTTCCGCAAGTTGCTCCACTTTCAGGGCCAACAGGTAATCGGCACGCATTTTTCCGAGATTGATGGCCGCGATCGGCTTGCCTTGCTGCGCCGCGATCTTGCACAGCCGATAGCCTGAATAAACCATCAGTGACGACCCGACCACCAGCAGCGCATCGGCGTCCTCCAGTGCTTGTTCTGCTTGCGCAGTTCGCGCCGGCGGGACCCCGTCACCGAAGAAAACCACATCCGGCTTGAGCGCGCCAGCACAATGCATGCATTGAGGTAGTTGAAAATCGGCCAGGCAATCTGGTTCGAGATGCGCATCGCCGTCCGGAGCGGCAAGCGCCGTTGCCCCGGCCAGATCGGGATTGGCATCCTCCAGCACAGACTGGATGAATCGGCGCGCGAAATGCGCACCGCATTCCAGGCAGACGACCCGATGGATATTGCCGTGAAGTTCTACCAGCTTGACACTGCCGGCACGTTGATGCAGACCATCGACGTTTTGCGTCACGACGGCGCCCAGCAGGCCATTCGCCTCCAGCGCGGCAATGGCGCGATGCCCCGCATTCGGTTCCGCCCGGGCCAACGCAGGCCACCCCGCCATGCTGCGGGCCCAATACTGTTTTTGCACCAGATTGGACTTGCGAAAATCCGGGCCCTGCAGCGGCGCCCTGCCCCGTCGCACGCCATCGCTATCGCGGTAATCCGGAATGCCCGACCCCGTGCTGATTCCGGCGCCGGTCAACACCATTAATTTGGGGTGGCGCGCAAGAAACCGGACCAAGTCGGCCACCCCGGCGGTCCCTCCGACAATACCGACAGCCATCATTTCCCCGCTAAGCACTGCAATCTCGTCATTGCGCGCAGGCTTGGTCGAAATCAGATTCGGTCAGCGCGACCGACTTCACGCACGCGACGTTACGGTCAAGCCTTGGGCAGCGTCACACCTTGCTGGCCCTGATACTTGCCGTTGCGGTCCTTGTACGAGGTTTCGCACACTTCATCGCTCTCGAAAAACAGCACCTGGGCACAGCCCTCGCCCGCGTAGATCTTGGCCGGCAACGGCGTCGTATTCGAAAACTCGAGCGTCACATAACCTTCCCATTCCGGCTCGAACGGCGTGACATTGACGATGATGCCGCAGCGCGCATAGGTTGATTTGCCAAGGCAAATGGTCAGCACGTTACGGGGAATCCGGAAGTACTCGATGGTGCGCGCCAGCGCGAACGAATTGGGCGGGATGATGCACACATCGCTTTTGATATCGACAAACGAATTCTCGTCGAAGTTCTTCGGATCGACGATGGTGCTGTTGATGTTAGTGAAAATCTTGAATTCGTCGGCGCAGCGGATGTCGTAGCCATACGAGGATGTCCCATACGAGACAATTTTTTTACCGTTCACTTCGCGTACCTGACCCGGCTCGAACGGCTCGATCATGCGCGTTTCTTGCGCCATTTGGCGGATCCATCTGTCGCTTTTAATCGTCATCGCTAGGGCATTTTCTAAAGGATTTGGGAACCAGTGCAAGGTTGCGCGGCGTGCAAAGAAACAGCGCGCAATCAATTTGCTGCGATTTTACGCGAAATCCGTCGGATCGAGCCCGTTTTTGGCTGCTCGGACCTGTTTTACAGTCAATCCGGGCCCGTCAAGTGACAGGTGCTCACCTTTGCAGCAATGCCCCGACCATCTCGATCACCGCTTGTGCAGCCAGCGCAGGCGACTCCATCGGGAACAGATGGCCGCCAGGCACCTGCCGGAAATTGGCGCCCACCAACTGCTTGGTCGCGTCCAGACCAGCCTGACGGCATTCGACCGACTCGGTGCCGCCGATGAAGCCAATCGGCACTGGAAAGCCGTCGCGAACCAGTCGGCCTAGGTGATGCGGCAAGCTGCGATACACCGCCGTTTCAATTTCACGCGTAAAACGCAGTTGCACCCCGTCCGGGTGCGGCATCAGGCCGTGCGCCAGATAGTCGCGCAAGACATTTGGGGCCCAGATCGCAAACATCTTCTTTGACGCAAAGTGGTGATGGGCCGCCTTCGCATCGGGCCATACGTTACGCCGTTTGGCCGACAATCGGGCCGGGCTCACGCGGTCGGCGCCCGGCAAATTCCTGATGGCGCGCAAAGCGAGCGCGCGCCAGCCCGCCACCACTGGCGAATCGAGCATCACGACGCAGCGCACCAACTCGGGCCGGGCTTTGGCGACCATCATGCTGAGCATGCCGCCCAGGGAATGGCCAACCAGGACTACCGGCTCCGTGTAGCGGCTCAACAAATGGTCGATTAGTTCCTGTTCCAGCGCCTTCCAGCCAGTCTGCACCGGATAGCGCGGGTCGTGGGCATGCACCGAGAGCGCATCGACCGAAAAATGTTCCCCTAGCAGGGCAAAAAGTTGTCGGTACGTGCCAGCCGGGTAACTGTTGGCGTGGACAAAGTGTAGCGGGGGTTTCGTCATGATCTCAATTCAATTGCATCGGTGCGCGGTGAAAAATAGTCTAAGCCATTGGCGCGACGATATTAAACCGGATTGGTGAAGACTTCACAAACAGTTCGATTTCCAAAACTTGTAGGTGTGCCCGGTCCAATGACCGGCAATCGTGCCGCAAATTGATGTAAGTCAATAACCATAACGATAGAATAGTTATTGCCAAAAATCAATATTGAAGCCACAATAGTGGCAACAAGAAGCCAGCAAATATGCGCATTAGTACGCGCCGTGAGCGGTCGCCACGCGCCGATATTTTACAAGCAATTAGCGTTGCTATCCACAATTGCAATTTTTTTGAACGCGCTGCACCGGACTCGCAGTTCAACCCGGGTGCAGGAAGATTTTTAATGTATCTGCCAAAGGAGTTTTAAAAATGAAAACATTGTTCAAGGGGTTCATGATTGGCTTGTGCGCGTTGACCTTCAGTGGCGCAGCACTTGCTGCCACCAAGGGAACCGCAGAACAAGCCGTTGCAATGGTCAAAAAAGGGGTCTCCTTCGTGAAGGCGAACGGCAAGGATAAAGCGTTTGCGGAATTTAGCAATCTCAATGGTCAATTCGTCGAAGGCGACCTGTACATCATGGTGTACGACATGCAAGGCATCAACAAAGCACACGGGTCAAACCCCAAGCTGATTGGCAAAAATTTGCTTGAAATCAAGGACGCGGACGGGAAATATATTGTCAAGGGCCTGATTGAAGCGGCCAACAAGGGCAAGGGCGCCTGGTTTGACTACAGATGGCCGAACGGCGTCACCAAAGCGGTCGAGCACAAGTCGACCTATGTTGAAAAAGTGGAGGATGTGCTGATCGGTGTTGGGATCTACAAGTAGGCGATTAAATTGCCCGCGGTCGTGATTGCCCGACCGCATCCTGTTGCCAGTGGTTGCGCACGCCGGCTAAATGGCCACCAATGTGGCCGAGTATGGAAAATACCATCATGAATTTGAATAATTTGCGCATTGGCGTGCGCTTGCGAATCGGTTTCGGCATCATCCTGGCGCTGCTGGTCGCGGTCGTTGTGACCGACAATGTGAGCAGCGCGAATAACCGAAAAAAATTGTTCGACGGCTTGGCAGTCGCCAATATCAAGTTGCTGCTAACCACCAAAATGAAGGGCGAGCAGCTGGAAGGCGTGATCGCCATTCGCAGTATCGGCTTGCAAGCCGAAGTCAGTGGAATGAATAAGGAAGAAGCAAGGCTCAAAGAGCATCGCGAGTTGTTTTCCGACGCACGCGGGAAGCTGATGGCGATGGGCGTCACCGACGTAGAAAAAAAGATTTTTGAGGAAATTGCGCGACTCGATAAGGAGCTAGAGACTCCAACGACTGAGGCGATTTCCCAGGCACTCGCGTTCAATAGCGAAGGCGTTGCGGGCATCATCGCTACCCAGATCGATCCACTCTATAAACAAGTTCTGGCGGAAATCAACAAGCTAGTTGAGCTCCAGCAGGCGGCTGAAGAAAAGGTGCTTGACCAGGCAGCACTTTCAAGCCTGCGATTGATGTACCTGCTAATTGCTTGCGCCGCTTTCGCTGTTGCTATTGGCGCTGCACTGGCGTGGGCTATTACGCGCAGCATCACGCACCCGCTTGAGAAAGCGGTACAGCTTGCGCGGCGTGTCGCTAATGGTGATCTGACAGCGGCGATCACGGTCGAATCGATGGATGAAACCGGCACACTGATGCAGGCGCTGAAGGAAATGAACGAACATCTGGCTCAGACTGTCGGCCAGGTGCGCTGCGGCGCCGACACCATTGCCACCGCATCGGCACAGATCGCTGCCGGCAACCTGGATCTGTCCGCCCGCACCGAGCATCAAGCCAGTTCGCTGGAACAAACCGCATCGTCGATGGAGGAGCTGACCTCGACTGTCAAGCAGAATGCCGACAATGCGCGCCAGGCCAACCAGTTGGCGCAATCGGCGTCGCACGAGGCGCTCAAGGGTGGTGCGGTGGTCGCGCAAGTGGTCGACACGATGGGGTCAATCAACGCGTCATCAAAGAAAATTGTCGACATTATCGGCGTGATCGACGGTATCGCGTTCCAGACCAATATCCTGGCATTGAATGCCGCAGTCGAAGCGGCCCGGGCCGGCGATCAGGGCCGCGGCTTTGCGGTCGTCGCCACTGAAGTGCGAAGCCTGGCGCAGCGCAGCGCGGCCGCGGCAAAGGAAATCAAGGCGTTGATTGGTGACTCGGTTGACAAGGTCGAAACCGGTAGTCATTTGGTCCGACAAGCAGGCAACACGATGCAACAGATCGTCGCCAGCATCGGTCGCGTTGCCGACATCATGGGCGAGATCACCGCCGCCAGCAACGAGCAGAGCGCGGGCATAGAGCAAGTCAATCAGGCGATCGCACAGATGGATCAAGTGACGCAGCAAAACGCGGCGCTGGTCGAGCAGGCGGCAGCTGCGGCCACAGCGCTGCAGGAACAGGCCACCGACTTGGCGCAAGTGGTCAGCATGTTCACGCTCGACGACATGCAAGCTGCAACAGTGGGTTCCGTAATCGCCCAAGCCCCCAAGGCGCGAACTACGGTACGGAACAAATCGGCTGCGATCCGCATTGCAGCTGGCACCGGCACTTCAAAACCGATCGCGAACACTGCGAAAGCAGGCTCTAACGATGAATGGGACGAGTTTTAGACAGGGTTACCAGGGCTAATGCGCATACCAGTAGCGCGCATGTTCGCTACCCCCTGTGTCAGGATGATACAGGGGGCATTGACGCAATGAAATAACCACAATGTAGAAATAGTTATTGCCGCACGTTACTATTAGAGCCACAATGGTGGCCATCAATCAGGAACAAAAAAGCGCTTCAGGCACCCCAGCTGTGCGCTCGCCACGCTCTCGCACGCCCCACCGAACCTTTGAAGGCAATTCATGAAAAAACTCACTCATTGCATCACCATCCTCGCCTTTGCAAGCCTGGCATCGGCTAGCGCCGTGGCAGACACCCTCGAAGTATCAGGCTCGACCACCGTACAAAAACGCGCCTTCGAAAATGCCGGCGCCAATTTAAAAACGGCCACGGGGATGGATGTCAAGTTTCTGCCGGTTGGGTCCGGAAAGGGCTTGATGGCGCTCGGCGAAGGGAAAGTGACGGTTGCTGCCACTTCTGAAACGCTAAACGACACCATCGAAAGCGCAAAAAAGGCGGCAAAAGACATGGACAAATCGTTCGCAGCGCCCGCCAACCTGGTGTTTCATGAAATTGCACGCGATGCACTGGTGGTCATTGTCAACAAGGATAATCCGGTGACGTCACTGAGCAAGGCCCAGTTGAAGGACCTGAACACGGGCAAAATCAAGAACTGGAAAGAAGTCGGCGGTTCCGACCTGCCAGTGAAGGTAGTCACCAGCCATGCCGGCAGCGCTACCCGCGCGGTATTCCAGAAACAAATGATGGATGCAGCCGAATACGTCGCCGGCGCTGCGGAAATTAGGACCACAAAAGAAGAAATCAACGAAGTGGGTAAGGAAAAAGGCGGGATCGGTGCATTGAGCGAGGCGTTCGTGGCTGCCAACCCGGGCAAAGTGAAAATTGTGAAAGCCCCGGAAATGGTGCGGCCCTTGGCTCTGATCACCGTCGGCCAGCCGAAACCGGCAGTGCAGAAAATGATCGATTACTTCCGCTCGGCCGAAGGCAAGAAACAAATGCAGTGATCGGCGTCCGGTTACCCCGTTACATTGTTTAATTTTACGTCGTCCGCAAAGTCCGATACCTGCGGACGAATTTGAATCTCACGAAAGTTCGAACCGTGCTCAAAACGATGTCTATTGGTATGCGCATCACGATCGGCATCCTGTCGGTGGTGGTGTTGATGGCTGCGCTTGGTATTTTTGCCGTATTGCAGTTGAAAAAAGTTCAAGGCAAGTTCGAGGAAATCGGACTGGACGGCACGCTAGCCTTAACCCGTTTGAGCACAATGCGTTCCGCCGTACAAACGCAGGCCGTGCTGATTCGCGACATCACCAGTTACGAAGACCTGTCGATCCAGAAGGTGGCCATTAAGGATTTGAAGGCGGCAGAAGCGGCGCTCGCAACCGCCTCCGCCGCACTTGCCGGCCAATCGGCTACGTTCGACGCGCCGCTCCAACAGCTTCTCAAGGAAGCGGCACAAAAGTATGCGACGATCCGTCCAATCCAGCACGAGGCGATAGCCGCGGTGCAGGATCTCGATATCGATCAAGCCAAGGACAAGGTGTACAAGCAGTTGCGGCCCATGCAGGCGGAACTTGATGCCATGCTGGACAAGGCGCAGGGTGCATTGTCCAAGTCAGCCGAGGCCGCCGTCCTCGCATCGGGCGCATCGGTCAGCAAACTCGTCATCGTGCTCGCCCTTTGCACCCTGCTCGGCGCCGGACTCGGGATAGCAGTCGGCCTGTGGCTAGCGCGCAGCGTCAGGGGACCGATCGTGCTAGCGGTCAAGGTCGCACAAACCGTTGCCGCCGGCGACCTGACCAGCCGCATTATCATCGACTCGACCGATGAAACGGGGCAATTGATGCAGGCGCTCAAGGAAATGAACGAGCATCTGGCCCAGACCGTGGGCCGGGTGCGCAGCGGCGCCGACACGATTGCCACCGCTGCGGCCCAGATCGCGGCCGGCAACCTCGACCTGTCTTCGCGCACCGAACAGCAAGCCAGTTCGCTGGAAGAAACGGCATCGTCGATGGAAGAACTGACGTCCACCGTCAAGCAAAATGCCGACAATGCGCGCCAGGCGAACCAGTTGGCGCAATCGGCATCGGAAGTGGCGGTCAAAGGCGGCGCAGTAGTGGCGCAAGTGGTCGACACCATGGGTTCGATCAGCGCTTCATCGAAGAAAATTGTTGACATCATCGGCGTCATCGACGGCATCGCGTTCCAGACCAATATCCTGGCCTTGAATGCCGCGGTCGAAGCGGCCCGGGCCGGCGACCAGGGCCGCGGCTTTGCCGTCGTCGCCACCGAAGTGCGAAGCCT
>JANPCW010000115.1:0-3470 GCA_031431155.1 Janthinobacterium sp.
CTCGACCAGCAGGCGGCATTCATCGCCTCCAGCGGCATGGCTTCCCTGGCGAGACGGATCAGGCTGGCAATCCGGCGCGGGTTGATGCAGGTCGATGCCGACGCTGGCGGCGAGGGTGCGGCTCTGGATGCCGGCCGCGAGCACGAACGCATCCGCCGTGAGCAGGCCGGCGCTGGTTTCGACAGCGCTGAGCTTGCCTTTGCCGGCCTTGATCACGGCTTCCCCGATCGCGGCGCTACTGACGAACACCGTGCTGGCCGCCAGAATGGATGGCCTGGCGCGCGCCGATAATTGCTTGTCGTCGGCCAGGCACCAGATCAGCACATGGGTATCGAGCAGGATGCGCATCAGGCCTTGTTCTCGTCGCGGAACAAGGGCCCATTGTAGAAGGCATCCTGGAAATCGGGCATCGGGGCGTCGAAATCATCGGCCACCGTGATCTGGCCCTTCATCGCGCCACACTGGATGCGCGGCGCCGCCGCGATCGGCATCAACCGCGCGGCCGGCTTGCCGGCCCTGGCGATCACGATTTCCTCGCCCTGCAGCACCGCCGCGATCAGCTTGGAAAACTGCGTCCTTGCCCGCCGCAAGAATTTAATCAATCGAATGATCGCGCTGCTTTCCTGGCTTTCCATGCCGCGAATTGTGCTGGGCGCAGCCCGTACCGTGCCAGCACACCCTCGTGCAGCCGGCGCAGTTCCTCCACGATCAGCGCCAGCACGTTCTCGCGATTGGGTTCGTCTACATGCTCTGCCACACCCTGTTGAATGACTGTGAGAGCGTCCTCTCCGGTACGCGCCACCACATCATGGATCGTCTGTTTTATCAGGTCCCGGTAGGCGAGGCGCATGGGGTCTGGCTCGGCCAGGTCCTGCTTGATGGCAAGGTACTCCTGGGTCGAGCGCTCGTAGGCCCAGACGTAGAGGTCGCGCAGCAATTCCACACGGGTCAGTTCGTACAGGCCGAGGATGGAACGGCTGTACGCCTGCTCGGGTACATCCAGGAAGGTGAGTGGGCAAAGGTTCGCGCGGAAGAGCGGCAGGTTGGCGGCCAACCGGGAAGTACGCTTATTGATGTCTGCAAACGGCTGTAGATAGGGCAAATGCACCATCACGAAAAACGACTGCTCGAAGGGATCGACGATCCGGTTCGCCTTTTCCAATAGCAGATCGAGCGCCTCGTCGATTTGCTGTGGAGCGGAGAGCGGCCGATAGACGCTCTTGCCAATTTCCACTGCATGTTGGCGAATCCGGCCTTCGTCGGCTGGATTGGGTAAGAGGTTTTCCGCCAAGGCGCTGTGCAGGTTCATCAGCGTGTAGCGGTCGAACCCGACCGCCCCTGCGTTCTCAACCAGCAACTCGATGGCGGTTTTGTGGTTCAGGATCATCTGGGTTTCAATGGCCGCCTTGCCTTGCGCCACCTTGCCGTGTTCGATCAGTTCCCGCGTGTCGAGTCGCGAGTAAGTGTTGCCCTCCAGGTGACTTGACGCCCAGGACAGGTCGACCAGCAATCGATTCAGAATCGCACGACTATAGGTGCCGGCCGGTGCATCGGCCTGGCCGGTTTCCCCCATCTTGCGTAACTGACGGCGCAGCGACGCCGACAGATACCAGGTCTGGTTCGGCTGATAGGCATCAAGGAAGTCGCGCTGGTAGCCCACGGGCTTGCGCGCTTCCAGGGGTTGATCGACGTAGGCGAGAATGTCGCGGCTGTCGGCAGACAGCGGAATATACCCTGGAAAGATGCCTTCCCCAGTGGCGAAAGCCCTTGCCACAGCCGCCTTGAGGGCGAGGTAGCGTCGAGCGCGCCCTGCACCGATGGCTGTTATCCGGCCGTCAACGATCAGTTGACTGATCCACCGCTGGGCCGTCCGGCGCGCGATGTCGGAATGCTGCATCAGCAATTGAGCAAGCGTCAGGCCGGTAGTGGATGCCTGGATGCTTTTCAGCAGGTCACTAGCGGAGGACATGGTGTCGGTTGGCGCAGTTTGTTTGGATGATGGCGTAATTATGGCGCAGTTCAGTAAACTGCGCCACCGAAATGGCGCGGATCCCCGGGCGAAAACGGGCCTCATGTCAAAGCACGCCTCAACGGTCCGCTGCTGCCAATTCGCCCGTGAGCGTGAGCACGACTCGCATCTCACGGAATGGGCGGCTCTCCCTTTTTTGAGCAACGCCGCGGCGCACCGGCCCGATTCGATGCGACAGCTATTCCGGACCGACTCCTTCGTCTCCCGACGGCTTGAGCGAGCCCTTGGGACGGGCCGGTTCCACGGTCATGGCAACGAAGGCGGCCGCGCGCCGGTCCTTCGGAAATGCGCCCGTGTTCACGTATGACACCAATTTGGTTGCGACATCATTAATGTCAAACCCCGTTACCCGCATCGCCGCCGGGATGTCACTACCCCTGATCATGGATCGGACATACCCGCTGATGAACGTGTTCTCGATTATTTGTACGCTACCTAATTCATAGAACGCAGCCATTCCCTGAATGTATTGTCCTCGGTTGAAATCAACGAAAGACATGGGGAGCAGGTCGTGCGACAGCAAGGGTAGGTTGGCCGCCAAGCGCTGGTTTCCATTGGCAAAGGCTTGCAAGTAGGGAATCCGCGTCATGAGATAAAAGGCGGACTCAACAGGTGAAAGGTTTTTCGCGATATCAACGATCTCAGCCAATGCCTTTCCGATATACCCGCTACCGGGTCGAAAAGGCGGAAGGTAGGCAGACCGGCCAAGGTTCACGTCTTCATATTCGCGCGCCACCCCGCGCTGCGCCGGCGGCAGAAAATGGTCCGAGTCTTCTACTTCGGAAAGGTTGCGCAGGTTAGTAAGCATGCTGTGCATAGCACAAATATTGGCGACATCAAGTTCGCGATGAGACCACAAATGCTCGATCGCCTGCTTGTGATTGAGCACCAGAAGCGCATCTTCAAGGGGCTTGTCCGGAATGCGTTGGCCATACAAAATCAACGCCTGGGTATCTAAATCCGAGTAGGTTCCGCCCTCCAGCACCGAGGATCCCCAAGAAAAATCGATGAGGAAATTGGAAAGAAATTTCCTATTCAGCGGTCCCGCAAGACCTGTGAGCCCCTGCAGCCTGAGCGCTTTAGCGGGATCGATATTAGGCGCCGCCGCCAATAGTGCCTCCCTGTACGATACCACCGGTCGCGATTGCCAATCTATCGCGAGGTACCGTGCAATATCGGCAACCGTAAACGGCGAGGCTGACAGGTAGCGTACAGCACGACCCGCCCCCACCGACTTGACGCTACCCTCAGGAACCAAGGCTGCCAGCCGCCTGTTAATGGTCGAACGGCTTGTCGCGGGAAGATGACGCTCAAGCGCTTCAGGCATGATGCCGGATGGCCCCGCAGCCACGACCAGGTCAAGCAGTTTTTTGGCGCCGGCAGGTTTGTCAAAAATGGCCTATGACAAACCTGCCGGCGCCAAAAAACTGCTTGACCTGGT
>JANPCW010000116.1:0-8476 GCA_031431155.1 Janthinobacterium sp.
TCCAGCGTCTGGATCGACTACTTCCGGGGGAGCATAACGCCCCAGACCGAACGCCTGGATGTCCTGTTGGGAACCGAGCCGTTGGCGGTTGGTGATCTTGTTCTAGCTGAAGTGCTTCAAGGGTTCACGAACGACCGGGACTTCGACCAAGCGCGCAAGCTACTGACTTCGTTGGAGATTGTGGAGCTTGGCGGACAAGAAATGGCGATTCAAGTCGCCCGTAACTTTCGATCCTTGCGACTGCTTGGCGTAACGGTGAGGAAAACCATCGATACGTTGATCGCAACCCGCTGTATTGAGAGCGACATTGCGCTGTTGTACAGCGACCGGGATTTTGAGCCCTTCGTTGAGCATTTGGGTTTGCGTTGCGCAATGCGGCAAACTTAACGATGAGGCGTTGGTGGTTGGCGTAAACTATCTTGCCCGATCAGCCTGTGGCCCGGGCGTCACTGATACTTTCGGCCTTGATGCTGGAGCCAGCCGGCAACGTGAGAGCCGTTCGGGTCTCGATGCGTCCAATGCAAGACGCCACCCTTTTCGTTCCATTCGTATTCCCCGTAAAACTGAACGGAATCACCCTCTTTCAGAGAGCTAATTCTGGGGGCAAGATCGATGTTATGTGCGACCAGGATCGTTTGGCCAGACGACAGTTTCAGGATGAATTTTTGATGCCTGCTACCGTTGGTATCGTCCGCCAACAGCCGGGTGACGACCCCTTGCCCAGAAACTTGCTGGTTACTTTCATTTTTTGACAGTACGTCGGACCCGATTGCAGCGGGTTTGCCGGTGCTTTGTTCCGCCGCAGAAGGTCGAGTTTCATCTGGAGTAGTGCTGTGCTGGCCAACGAACAACATAAAGCCGGCAAAAAGCGCCGCCGCACCAAGCAAAATTTTATTCATAACCGTGACTATTCAGTTGGTTGGCACCGGGGCTAAGACTGCCATTTTCGGTTCCGCCAATAGCCGGGGCGGCGGCTATGGTGGGCAACAGCCAATACGCTTATTTCCTCTTCGGCAACTGTATAGATAATAGTGTATGGGAAGTGTTTCATGACGAAACGGCGTTTCCCATGTAGCCACAACACTCCCAGGCGCGGATGCTGCATCAGCAAGAATCGAGTACTCGAAATCAGTGAACAGTGCTTGCGAAAGAGCATTCCCGGCCCGCTCTTTGTAATAGTCGGCCGCTTCGCGCAGGTCCCGCTCGCTGTCAGGATGAAGCGAATACTTCATTGAAATTCGGCTCTTAACCTCGCTATCGTTTCGGCGCCAGGGAGCAGCTCCACAGCTCCGGCTTCGACCTCGGCGTGACGCCTTTCAACTTCTTCCGCCCATGCGTTTTCAATATCGGGCTCAGCGTCGAGACTCGCGATAAGTTTCTCGACAAGATGAGCGCGTTGGGGGGCCGTTAAGCTGAGAACTTCGGCTTCAAGTTTTTCAACATTAATAGACATAAATTTCCCTCGTACGACAGTGCTATGGCAACAGCGTGCCATAAGGCGGGCGCATAAGCAACTCGATTCCGGCGTCACGACCTCGAAAAACCGCGGAATCGTCGTTCCAGCGCACGCGGGAAACCGTAGGTCAAGGGCTAATTAGCGCACTATGGGACCCCGCAGTCGCGAGGATGACGGTTTTCGCGGTGGCGCGTTCGCCCAAATCGCAATGTCACCATTCACTCTTGATGCGGACCCAGAACGAAGAGTCCGCCAAGCAGATAATGTGGCCGATTAGGCGCGCACTTCCACCAGTTCCACGGTGGAACAGGGTTTTGGTATCGTTAGACCGCTTTCCTTCATCCCTTCGATATGAAACACGATGGCCTCGTGGATCAGCGCAGTGACTTCGGCTCGGCTAGCTCCGACCGCGACACAGCCTGGAAGATCTGGAACGTACGCCCCAAAGCTAGCGGGGCCTTCTTCGATGATGACGAGATACTGCATCTGTTACCTCACTTTTTCAGACCTGCTTGCTTGAGTACACTGTTCAAGGTAGCGGGCGGCAGGTCGACGCTTTCCTTACCGGCAATGGTTACCGTTCCAGGTCTGCGCGCGTGATGGTACTGCCGATGACTGCCCTTCTGGCGAACGAGACGCCATCCATCGGCCTCTATGAGTGCGATGAGCTCTTTGACTTTGGTAGGCATGGCTCCAGCATCTCACAACTGGCGGTGGGCACGCTCAGCTTTTTTTATTAGACGCAGGTTTCGAACCCTGTGCTGTGCATTTTACCAGTATTGAATGAGCGCGAAAACCCGCGTGACACTGCGTCCCTTCCCAGGCAATTTCGCGAAGTTCCGAAAGCCAACAACGAATGTCAAAGCACGCGGGTATAGTATAGGACCGCAGCACCAGATCGCGATCGCCGCAATCGAAATGCCACTACTCACTCTTGATGCCGACCCTTCTGCGCACAGCCAGGCCAGCATCTTATCGAAATCGATTGCTGACGCAGGCCTGGCCTGAGCGGAGATTACATCGCCGCTTTAAAGATGGCGACGATCTGTTCATGGCTGGCCTGGATCGGGTTGGTGAACCCGCAGGCGTCTTTCAGCGCGTTGGTGGCTAGCGTTGCCAGATCTTCTTGCTTCACGTTCAACTCGGTCAAGCCTGACGGAATGTTGACGTCTTTTGACAGTTGGCGGATGGCAGCAATACAGGCTTGCGCCCCTTCCTGATCGCTCATGGCCTTCACGTCAACGCCCATGGCAGCGACGATATCTTTCAAGCGGCCGGCGCAAAACGTGGCATTGAAGGCCTGGACGTAAGGCAGCAGCACTGCGTTGCAGACGCCATGTGGCAAGTCATAGAAACCGCCCAACTGGTGGGCCATGGCGTGGACGTAACCAAGGGAGGCACTATTGAACGCCATCCCGGCCAGAAACTGGGCGTACGCCATGGTTTCGCGCGCTTCCATATCGTCGCCGTTGGCAACGGCATGACGCAAAGACTGGCTGATCATGGTCACCGCTTTCAGGGCGCAGGCATCGGTCACCGGGGTAGCGGCGACGGAGACATAGGCTTCAATGGCGTGCGTCAGGGCATCCATGCCGGTTGCCGCAGTCAACCCTTTGGGCATGCCGGCCATCAGGTCCGGATCGTTGACCGACAGGATCGGGGTAACATGCTTATCGACAATGGCCATTTTGATATGACGCTCTACATCCGTAATGATGCAGAAACGGGTCATTTCCGCCGCCGTCCCCGCAGTGGTATTGATCGCGATCAAAGGCAGCTGTGGTTTAGGGGAGCGATTGACGCCCTCATAGTCTTTGATCTCACCGCCATTGGTCGCCACCAGGGCGATACCTTTGGCGCAGTCGTGTGGAGAGCCGCCCCCCAGGGAGATGACGCAGTCACACCGGTATTCTTTCAGGACCGCCAGACCTTCGGCCACATTAATGGTGGTGGGGTTCGGGTTGGTGCCGTCGTACACCGCGCTTTTCACGCCCATCTGTTCGAGCAGCGCTTGCACCTGAGCAACAACGCCAATTTTATTCAATACTTTATCAGTCACGATCAGCGCACGCTGATAACCATACGACTTGATGGTGCCGGCGGCGTCTTTCAGGCAGCCTGCGCCAAGCATGTTAACGGAAGGCATAAAGAAGGTGGATGTAGTCATAAGTAACTCCTAAGGGGTGAGACTCTTGCAAATGCGAAAGCCAAACGGGATTGATTGATATGAAGGCGCCGAGCAAAGTGCTTCAAAAAAGAGCAGCGTGGTGCTGCAAAAAAGAACAGTGTCGCCCCGACCACTTCTTGATTCCCTGGGAGTTTGGTGACATGCATAGAATCTGCTTGCCGAATCCATCGCCTGTTCTATGCCCAAGGAATAATCATCTTAACGCAGGTTTCGTGCCACGACCCTTTCCGCTGCAGGGCATGACGAGCATTACCGACAGAAAAAAAGGATGTCAAAGCACGCGCGTATACGAACGCCGCACCAGATCGCGGTCGCCGCAATCGAAATGCCACCACTCACTCTTGATGCCGACCCAGCCGGCCGGCCCCATCGCGCTGCGCAGCAACTGGCGGTTTGCAACGTGTTCCAAGCTGATTTCGCCGCGTTCGAGCAGGAGCGGCTCCAGGGCCGGATGCGAGCGTTCGCTCAGGTCGTCAAAGCCGGTGCCCATGTCGAGCTCGCGACCGTCCTGGTCGATGAGCGTAACGTCGAGCGCCATCCCGAACGAGTGGATCGAGCCGCGCACCGGATCGGCCAGATAAGGCAGCAATTCGGTGCCTTGCAACGCTTGCCACAGTTGCTCTTGTACGCGCTGCGGGCGCAGGGCATCCAGCACCAGCAGACTATACGCCGGCCGCTGCCGGCCCAGCCAGGCGACAGCGCGCTCAAGCGCAGCGGCAGCATCGCGGTGCAACCAGGCGCAATCGAGCGGCGTGTACAAATCGCGCCCCACGAAATTGCCGGGCGTGGCATAGCGCAGATCGGTCGCGATGCCTGCGATGCGGCTCAGGTGCACGAAGTCCGGCGAGCAAGCAATTGATTCGGTGGCAAGCGTTTTTGTCATTGGTCAGTTTGCATGAGGCAGGCGCGCGCCGCGCCGCGAATGCTGTTGGCCAGTTCGCGCGCGCCATGCGAGAGCGGGGCGTGGCCGGCCGTGAGCAAAAACAGTTGCACCTGAATCGGCGGGGCCCATGGGCGCCGTTGCACGCGCGCCGACAGTGCCGACGCTGCCGTGAACGGGTCGACTACCGCCATTCCGGCGCCGGCCTCGACCAGCGACCGGGCGATTTGATAGGTCTGCACCACGGTCCGGAACACCGGATGGATGTCTTGCGCCTCGCAGGCGGCGACCACCAGCTCGCCCAGCGGGTCGTTCTCGGCATGGCCGATCAGTTCGCCGCACAGGCCCTGCGGCGACAATGGCGTGTCGCACTCGGCAGCGGGCCAGTAACCGGCCGGGGCGATCGCCGTCATCACGCCCTGGGCCAGCGCTTCGGCCACGATGCCGGGATGGCGCGGGTCTTGCAGCGACAGCCCCAGATCGGCCTCGCCCAGCCGCAAGGCATTGACGATTTCGCTGGTGTGATGGGTGGCCAGTTCGCAGCGCGTCTGCGGAAAGTCGCGCCGCCACTGCGTCATCGCGTTCGGCAACACGCTGGCGGCAACCGCCGGGGTCGACACCAGGCGGATCGTTTCAACGGCATCGCCCTTGAAGCCGGCCGCCAACCGGCGTATCGCCTGAAGGTCGCGGTTGAGTTTTTCCGTTTCGATGAAGAGGCGGTGGGCTTCCGGTTTCGGATAAAGCTTGCCGCGCACCCGTTCGAACAGCGCCATTCCCAGGTGCAGCTCGCAATGCTGGAGTACTTTGGTCACCGCCGGCTGCGATATATGGAGCACCTGGGCCGCACCGCTGATGGTGCCGACCTGCATGATGGCGTGGAAGACTTCGATATGACGCAACCGCATTGGTGACATTCCTTCGACTCTAACTAATTTGTAACAGCCTGCTTCAAAACGGGCGTGGTCAATACCTCGAGCAGCGCTGCGGTCTCGGCGTCGGGCTCGCCACCGAAGATTGCAGGCCGGTATTTCATCTGGAACGCGATGATGACGTTGCGGGTCGCTTCATCAAGCTCGCCGCCTTGCCCGACCGCATAGCCATGCTGCGCCAGTTTCTGCTGAAACCACGCCACATCGGGCAAACTCTCCTCAAAAACGGGGACCGCCAGCGCGACGGCCGCCGGGTCGGGCCAGGTGATCAAGCCGGCTGCGGCCAGCTGGCGCCACGGAAATAGCGGGCCCGGGTCGGTCTTGCGTTGGGGCGCGATGTCGCTATGGGCCAGGATATTTTCCGGCTTGACGCCATGGCGCGCGACGATCTGCTTGAGCAGGGGAATCAACTGATCGATTTGCGCTTGTGGAAATGGGTGCCAGACCCGGCCGTCCGGGCCGTCGGTAAAGCCGGGGTTGACGATCTCGATGCCGATCGAACTGTTATTGAGTTGGGTGTACGCTTTCCAGCTGCTCACGCCGGCGTGATAGGCCGAGCGGCTTTCATCGACCAGGCCGTATACGACAGGGCTCGCATTGTCGCTGAGTAAGTAATGACTGCTCACTTCCTGCTCCGTCAAAATCTTGATCGAACGCGGCAAGTCGCTGACGGTGTAATGGAGCACGATAAAACGGACCCGGCTGCTTTGACCTCGCGCGGAATATGTCTTGTCGATGTAGGGTCCCGTGGCGCAACCGGCTAACAGCGTCATGATCAGTGTCAGCAGCAGTTTTTTCATTGGAGCGATCCATGGTGAGGGTTATTCGACATTAATTATTGGGGCTTTGGCTGCAATGCGCGCCGCGGCGTGATGGGCTTGACCGTTCTTTTGGCGCAGCGATATTTCCTTGGGTAACGCAGCACGCATCGCTTCGGCGATCGCCGGATGCAATTGGGATGCGCGTCCACTGAGGACAACGGGGCGCTGGCCATAGCGCGCCGTCAGTGCCAGCGCCAGCCGGGCCAGCTCCTGACCGGCACGTTCGAGGATATTGTAGGCGATCGGGTCACTATCGGCAGTGGCTGCCACAGTCAGCGCCAATTTCCCGATGGCGCCGCGCTCTTGTCCATACATGAACTGGCGCGACACGGCCCAGTCGCTGCCGCCCAGTTGGTCGAACACGGCTTGCGCCATGATGGAGCTGCGCCAGGCGCCCGGACATTCGTCTTCGGCGCGCCAGATCTGGCGCAGCGCCTCGCGCGCGATCCAGTAGCCCCCGCCGCCATCGTCGAGCAAGACGCCGCGCCCGCCGGCACGATGCAACTGGCCGGCGCTGTCGATCCAGGCGGCAATCGAGCCGGTGCCGGCGTAGACCAGATATCCCTGGCCCGGTTCGAAGCTGTCCAAGTAGGCAATTTCGATGTCGCTGCAGAGCGTGATCGCGCCTGGAGCGAGCTCTAACAATTGCGCCAGCCAGTGGGCGATCTGCTGGCCATCGCCGCCGAAGCCTGTCAGGCCGGCCCGCACCCGGCTCGGTTTGCCTGCCGCCAATGCGGCTTTGGCTAACTGCGCAACACTGGCATGGATGCCCGGGCGGGCGCCGGCATCGCCCAGTTGCAAGGCCGACAGGCCGGCCACTTGCCCTTCGGCGACAATCGCGCCTGACGCAGTGGCCAGGGCCCAACGGGTTTGGGTGCCACCGGCATCAATCCCAAGGCCCAAGCCATTTTCCGCATCGGATGCCGGCAAGCTATGCATTGTCAGTTGTGAAGCGCCGAGACGCGTGCGCTTTCATTGCCGAGCCGGTCAACCGCGCTGACAACGACCGCATTGGCAGCGCCGCTCGTCGCATCATTGGGTAGCGGCCACTCGTTCAGCGAGGCGGGCGCAACGGCAAAGCGCCATTGTGCGCCGTAACGGGCCCAGATCGCATAGTGCGCAGGCGGCTTGCCGGCGCCGGCGGCGAGCTTGACGGTGAGCGAGGCCGGCGCGCGCCGCACGCTCACCACTGGGGCCGGCGGCAGATCGGCACCGAGCCACGGAGAGGCGGGAATCAGCGCTGCAAATGCGTATGGTGTCGCTTTCAAGCGGTCGCTGATGCCTTTGCGGTTTTCCATCAGGGCGGCAATACTGAAATGGACATGGCCGTTGGCGCCGGCGCGGCTGCGCGTGACGTCGATTTGTTTGACAATTTCCTCGGGCGCAAAGGACTTGGCCGACTTGTCGATGCGGCTTGTGAATAGGCCCGGCCAGACATGGCGCCCCTGCCGGTTCTGGGCCAGCCAGTAGTCGAGCAAGACGTCGAAAGCTTGCGGGGCTTGCGCGACCGGCCAATACAGTTGCGGCGCCAGATAATCGAGCCAGCCTTTTTCGAGCCACAGCTCGGCATCGGCGTACAGTTTGTCATATTGGCTGAAACCGACAATCCCCGCAGGGCGCCGCCCCGGGCGGCCGATGCCGAACGGACTGATACCGAAACGCACCCAGCTTTTTTCCCGGTGTATGCCCAGATACAAGGCTTCAATCAGCTGGTTCACGTTCTGGCGCCGCCAGTCTGCCCGCGCCAGCTTGCCGCCGCCGAGCAGATAGCGCTGCCAGGATGGTTGGTCGGGGAAATCGAGCTCGGGACGGGCGGGCGCGCCGGGCTCCAGGGCCGCAGCCTCGCCGCCATTCGCGGTGCTTGCCTCGATCGGGTAGGGATAGAAATAATCATCGATGTGAACCCCGTCGATATCGTAGCGCCGCACCACGTCGAGAATCACGTCCTGGGTTTGCTGGGAGGCCGAGGCTTCGCCCGGATCCATCCACAGGAACTTGCCGTACTGCTTGACGGCAGCCGGGTTGGTATTGGCAATGTGATCGCGCGAGGGGGGCGACTTGGCGGCCGAATGGCGCGCGCGGTAGGGGTTGAACCACGCATGCAGTTCAAGACCGCGCGCATGCGCCTGGCTGACCCAGAAATTGAGGGGGTCGTACCACGGCTGCGGGGCCTTGCCCTGCTGGCCGGTGAGGTATTCGGAC
>JANPCW010000117.1:0-1947 GCA_031431155.1 Janthinobacterium sp.
GTTCGCTCGGAGCGATCGCGCGTGTCGATGCGGGCGCTCCGGACCAAAACCCGGCCTTCGGCGAGGCACGATGCAAGGATTGATGCAGGATCGGCCGCTCCTCATTTCATCGCTGATCGAGCACGCGGTCGCGTCGCACCCGGATGCCGAGATCGTGTCGCGCACCGTCGAGGGCGCGATTCACCGGTCCACCTACGGCGAGTTGCACCGGCGGGCGAAGCAGGCGGCCAACGGCTTGACCGGGCTCGGAGTGAAACCCGGGGATCGCGTCGCCACGCTCGCATGGAACGGCTACCGGCACCTGGAGCTCTATTACGGCGTGTCGGGCATGGGCGCCGTATTGCACACGATCAATCCGCGGCTCTTCCCGGAACAGATCGCCTACATCGTCAACCACGCCGAGGACCAGCACCTGTTCTTCGATCTGACCTTCCTGCCCCTGGTCGAAGCGATCGCTGCCCACTGCACGACGGTCAAGAGCTTCGTTCTCATGTGCGACCGGGACCGCATGCCGGCCCAGAACGCGATCCCCAATCTGCTGTGCTACGAAGACCTGATCGAAGCCAATTCGCCCGATTACACGTGGCCGCTGTTCGATGAAAATTCGGCCGCCACGCTGTGCTATACCTCCGGCACCACCGGCAACCCGAAAGGCGCCCTGTATTCGCACCGCTCGACCTTGCTGCACGCCTATGGCGCTGCCACGCCCAATGCGCTGAACGTGTCCTCACGCGATACGGTGCTGCCGGTGGTGCCGATGTTCCATGTGAATGCATGGGGAATCCCGTTTGCGGTGCCGCTGTCGGGCGCCAAGCTGGTATTTCCTGGTGCGGCGCTCGATGGCAAGTCGCTATACGAGTTGTTCGAAAGCGAAAAAGTGACGTTTTCAGCCGGCGTGCCCACGGTCTGGCTTGGCCTGGTTAACTACGCGCTGCAAAACAAGCTCAAGTTCTCGACCTTCCGCCGCACCGTGATCGGCGGTTCGGCGTGTCCGCCCGCGTTGATGAACACGCTCATCGATGAACTCGATGTGGACGTGATCCACGCCTGGGGCATGACGGAAATGTCGCCGCTGGGCACCGCCTGCGGCTTGCTTTCCAGGCACCTTGACTTGCCAAAGGAAGAGCAGCGCAAGATCCTGCAAAAACAGGGGCACGCGGTGTTTGGGGTCGACATGAAGATCGTCGATGACGACGGCAAGCAATTGGCCTGGGATGGCACCACGTACGGGCACTTGCTGGTGAAAGGCCCATGGATCATTGCCAAGTACTTCAAAGACGAGGGCGGCGACGTGCTCCAGGACGGTTGGTTCCCGACCGGTGACGTGGCCACGATCGATGCCGATGGCTTCATGCAAATCACGGACCGCAGCAAGGACGTGATCAAGTCGGGTGGCGAATGGATCGGTACTATCGACCTGGAAAACATTGCAATGGCGCACCCGGCTGTATTGCAGGCGGCCTGCATCGGCATTGCGCATCCGAAATGGGATGAGCGTCCGCTGTTGCTGGTGGTTAAGCGTCCGGGCGTGGAGCTCACGCGCGAAGAGATTTTGCATTTCTTCGAAGGCAAAGTTGCAAAATGGTGGTTGCCGGACGATGTGCTCTTTATCGACGCGCTCCCCCTCGGCGCCACCGGCAAGATTCAAAAAAACAAATTGCGCGCGCAGTTCAAGGACCACAAGCTGCCAACGGCTTGAAACGCGCTTCACGCAAGATGAGGGGCAGCAATCGGCTGCACGGGCGTCAGCCTGCCACAATAAGAAGAAAAGGATAGAGACTATGAGAGTTCGCCCGACCGTTATCGCCGTTTCGCTTGCACTGCTGAGCACAGCATTTGCTGCCTCCTTCGCGTCCGCCGAAACGGTGAAAATCGCCTTCATCGATCCCTTGTCCGGCCCGTTCGCACCGGTTGGACAAAATCAGCTTAAAAGCTTCCAGACCATCG
>JANPCW010000118.1:0-2687 GCA_031431155.1 Janthinobacterium sp.
GAAACACCCGGATACGCGGCGTGATTTTGTCTTTCAAATTTCTGAAAGCCATACGAACATCGTATTCTGGGTATTTCGGCGATCGTGACCGGTCATTTCGGCGCATCGTGACCGTTGCGCAGCGTGTTGTGTTGCGCGGTCGAATTTTAATGTATTCGGCCACGATGGGTCCATATTTTTCTCCTTTTCGATGATTTTTTCGGTTTTTTTGAAATGCTTTGAGCAGCCCCGCAAACGCCGTCCACGGTGTCCGGCGCGAAGAGCTGTCAAGGGGACCGTGGAATAAATGGGCAGCGGTTTTTTGCCGCCCGTTTATGCCGCGAAAGCCCCTTGACAGGTCGCAGCAACCCCACGCTCAGGGCAGCTGCCGGTGGGATGGTTTTTCATCCCGCCGGCGGTTGCCACGTGGCGAACGTGGGGTGTGGGGCAAGGCCCCACGGTCTTGTCCTTTACTCTTCCGGTTTTGTCTCTTGTGGATTTTTCTGTTTTTCCGGATGCCGCATTGAGTCGCCGGTCAGCGCGAAGCGGTGATGGCGCTGCATGATACGGTCGAGCACGGCGTCGGCGATTGTGGCGTCCCCTATCCAGGCATGCCAGTGTTCCACTGGCAGTTGGCCGGCAATGATCGTCGCCTTGCTGGCCGCGCGGTCGTCGATGATCTCGAGCAGATCCGAGCGCGTCGCGCTGTCGAGAGAGCCCATTCCCCAGTCGTCCAGCAGCAAGACATCAATGTTGGCAAGCTGAAGCAGCCACTTGCCGAAGGTGCCGCTGGCGTGGCGGATGCGCAGCTCCTCCTGCAGACGCGGCACCCGCAGGTAGAGCGCCGAGTAGCCGCGGCGGCAGGCGTACTGCGCGAGCGCGCAGGCCAGCCACGACTTGCCAGTGCCAGTCTGGCCCGTGATCAGCACGCTGTGCCCAGACGTCACCCAGTCGCCCAGCGCCAGGCTCATCACGGCCCGGCGGTCCAGTCCGCGGCCCGGCCGGCTGTCGATGTCTTCGATGGCCGCCTGACCGTATTTCAGTTGCGCGCTCTTGAGCAGGCGCAGCAGCTTGCGGTCGCGCCGGCAATGCACCTCCCGGTCCACCAGGATCGTCAGGCGCTCCTCGAAGCTCAGCGCCGCCATGCTGGCCAGCGTCAGTTGTTCTTCCAGCCCTGTGGCCATGCCGTCGAGCTTCAGTGCGCGCAGTTGCGCCAGTGTCGTATGCATCATCATGTCATTTTTCCTTTATTGGTAATAGCCGGGGCCGCGCACGTTGGCGTGCATGGGGCTGGCCCATTCGGCGGCCGTCTCGGGCACGGTCTTGTCGCGGTTGTTGGCGAGGATGTCGCGCACATGGATGTACCTGCAGGTGCCGATCTGCAGCGCGAGCATGCATGCCGCCTCGAGGCGCGGCTTGCAGTAGCGCTTGGTGAGGTTGAGCAGACCCAGACAGGAGCGGTAGCCGTGCTCAGGATGCTTGTGCTGCTCCAGCAGGCGCGTGACAGCGACGGCCGTGGCCGGGCCGATGGTCTTGCCCCAGTCGATCAGCCGCTGCGGGGTCCATTCCATGTGCGCCCGGTGCGCGGCCGGCATGTGCGCGGTCACTGTGCTGAAACCGCCTGGCCGGTTGTTGCGGACATGGCTGGCGACGCGTTGTCCGCGATGGAGAATTTCGACCGTAAAGCGCGTATGGCGTGCTTCCAGTACCTGACCGACCAGCGCGTGCGGCACGCTGTAGCGGTGCTTGTCGACTTCGACGTGATAGTCGATGTGGACCGTGACGGTCTTGAAGTAGGCGAGCTCATAGCGCTGCGCAGGCAAGGGTTGCAGGGCCGGGGCGTCGAGCTCGGCGAAGGCGCTGGCGCGGCAGCCGGGCAGCTTCTGGAAGGGACGATCATTGAGCAGTTTTAGCAGAGGCAGGATCGCAGTGTTGACCTCATGCACGTTGTGGAATTTCTGATGCCGCAGACGCGCCATGATCCATCTCTCGACGACTTGAACTGCCGACTCTGCTTTTGGCTTATCCATAGGTTTTCGTGGCCGTGCTGGTAAAAATGAGGTGCCGTAATGACGTGCGAAATCGAGTACCGTGTCATTGGCACGGGGCTCATAGCGGTCAGCATTCGAGATAAGTGCTTTGGGGTTATCCGGAATTATGAGTTGGGGTAATCAGCAGTGTCGAATAATGTGAAGGAACCCGAACTTTTGCCCGGCATGATGGGGATCTGCGGAGATTCTCCTTCACATTATTTATTCTGATGCAATCCTTGGAAAACGATCAATTGCCCAAGGAGGCATATCATGTCGATTCACCAGTCCAGCCACTCCGCGCTGTTGGAACATTTTGCAGAGCATTTGACGCAAGAGGGATACTGCAAAACTATTTCCGAACGATATCGCGCGGTTGCCGCCAAATTTCTTGAGTATTTGCGAAACCGGGGCATTGCATTGGCAGTAGTTGAGCCGGTCCACGTTTCACGGTATCTACACTGCGAGCTGGCGCATTTTCACCTGAGTCGCGAGCACGCGCCGACGTCAATCATCGGTTGGCGCGGTTCACATACAAGCGGGATTCATAAATTTCTAGGGTTTGCCAGGGGCGCGTGGCCGCCTGTTGACCTGACCCATGGACTGCCTGATTCTTTGGCTCAAATGCTGACGGACTATGTTCAATGGCTGAGGGAGGCCCGCGGATATATATATATA
>JANPCW010000119.1:0-5502 GCA_031431155.1 Janthinobacterium sp.
CGGATCGCGCTGGCTGCTGCGTTGGATCAACCTGCATGACAAGCAAGTCGGCGTATTCTATTTTCATCCGTGGGAACTTGATCCGGGCCAGCCGCGTCAGCCCGGCATCGGCATCCGGACGCGCTTTCGGCATTACCTCAATTTGCACCGGATGGAGCAGCGCATCTGCGCCCTGGCGCGTGATTTCCGGTGGGCCCGGATGGACCATATCTTTCTGGGGGACCATCATGCTTGAGCGCGGCCAATTGACGATCGGCATGCTTCAGTCGGTCGAGCACGCCCGATGGGATGCGTTTGTTGACGCTTGCCCGTGCGCCACGTTCTTCCACCGGGCCGGCTGGCAAACGGTGATCGAGCGTGCATTTGGCCATAAAACCTGGTTCATGTATGCCGAGCAGGATGGCCAGCTGCGCGCGATCCTGCCGATGGCGCAAATCAAGAGTGTGCTATTCGGCCATACCCTGTCCTGCCTGCCGTTTTGCGTCTACGGGGGGATCGCCGCCACCGATCCGCACGCGGCGCTGGCGCTGGACCATGCGGCGCAGCAGCTGGCGGCCAAATTGCGGGTCGACCACCTTGAATACCGCCATGTGACAGCGCGCCATCCAGAATGGCCAAGCAAAACATTGTATGTCACGTTCCGCAAACCGTTGCAGCCCGATCCCGATCAAAACATGCTTGAAATTCCGCGCAAACAGCGCGCCATGGTGCGCAAAGGGATCAGCGCAGGGCTCCACAGCGAAATTGACCAAGACGTGGAGCGTTTTTTTTGCGCCTACTCGGCCAGTGTGCACAACCTGGGAACCCCGGTTTTTTCAAAAAAGTACTTCCAGATCCTGAAACAAGTATTCGGCCAAGAGTGCGAACTGATGACCATTTGCCTGGGACGGCAAACAGTCTGTAGCGTGCTCAGCTTCTATTTCCGCGACCAGGTATTGCCCTATTACGGCGGCGGCGGGAGTGCCGCGCGCGCGTTGGCCGGCAACGACTTCATGTACTGGGAGCTGATGCGGCGCGCTTGCCAGCGTGGTTACAAGGTGTTCGATTTCGGGCGCAGCAAGATTGGCACCGGCGCGTTCGACTTCAAGAAAAACTGGGGTTTTGCCCCGACTCCCTTGCACTACGAGTACCAGTTGCACCGCGCCAGCGCCGTGCCGGACCATAATCCGCTCAATCCCAGATATCAGTTGCTGATCAAAGCGTGGCAAAAACTGCCGCTGTCGCTGGCCAATCTGCTCGGCCCGCACATCGTGCGCAACCTGGGCTAGCTTATGCAAGAACTTCTCTTCCTGAGCCACCGGCTGCCTTATCCGCCAAATAAGGGCGACAAAATCCGTTCCTATCACGTGCTGCGCTACCTGAGCCAGCGCTACCGGGTGCATCTGGGCTGCTTCATCGACGATGCCAGCGACTGGCAATATATCGACAAGGTCAAGGCCTTATGCGCCGGCGGCACTTGCTTTGTCAAGCAACAACCGTTGGCGGCGCGCCTGCGCAGCCTGGGCGGGCTGCTCACACAGGATGCGTTGAGCCTGCCCTATTACCGCGATCGGGAACTGCAGCGCTGGGTCAAGCGCACCCTGGCCAGCCGGCCGATCCGTACCGCTTATGTGTTCTCGTCGCCCATGGCGCAATACCTGGAACACCTGGAGCACAACCCCGGCGCCCTGCACCGCGTGATCGACTTTGTCGATGTCGATTCAGAAAAATGGCGCCAATATGCGGGAACCCGGCGCTGGCCGCTGGCGCCCCTGTTCCAGCGCGAGGCTGGTCATTTGCTGGCCTATGAGCGCAGCATTGCACAACATTTCGAGGGCGCGACCTTCGTCTCGCGCGCCGAGGCCGATCTATTCAAGGCGCTGGCGCCCGAGTCTGAGCACAAGGTGCAATTTTTTAACAATGGGGTCGATGCCGACTACTTCTCGCCCCAGATGCTCCATCTCAATCCATACCCCGCCTCCGGCGCGGCGCTGGTGTTTACGGGCGCGATGGACTATTGGCCCAATATCGAAGCTGTGCAATGGTTCGCCGAGCACGTCCTCCCGCGCCTGCGCGCGCGCTCGCCGCAGCTGCATTTCTTCATCGTTGGCGCCAGGCCCAGCGCCCGGGTCAAGGAGCTGGCCAGGCTGCCCGGGGTGCACGTGACGGGCAGCGTGCCCGATGTGCGGCCTTACCTCGCCCATGCGGCCGTGGCCGTGGCGCCCTTGCGCATTGCGCGCGGCGTGCAGAACAAGGTGCTCGAGGCAATGGCGATGCAGAAAATCGTTGTTGCGTCGCCCCAAGCGGTGGAGGGCCTGAGTGCCCTGCCCGGCGTTGAGTTGTTGGTCGCCGGCGACGCCGATCAATTCGTGCTTCACCTGACCCGGCTGCTTGCTGTCAGGCCGCAGCGCAGCATGGGACTGGCGGCGCGCGCGCGCGTGCTGGCCGATTATGACTGGACCAACAATCTGGCCCGCCTGGGTACCATACTCGGCGCGCGCGCTGGCGCTTGCCTGGATTCGGTAGCATGACTGTGCTGCGCTCAGCCCAGGAACCGCCCGCCGGCGCAGCGCTGGCCGCGGTCATGGCGCTGCCCTTGCCGGCGGCACGCGGTGCGGGCACCCCGTTCGCGCTGGCCGCGGTGCTTGCGATTGTGCTCATTTACAATGCCACCGTGTGGTCCATGGTGCAGATATGGGCGCGCTCGCAAACGTTCGCGCATGGGTTTGTGGTGGTGCCGATCTGCGCCTGGCTGATCTGGCGCCAGCGCCACAGCCTGGCGGCGGTGGCGCAGCGCCCCAATCCATGGGCGCTGGCCCTGCTGGTGCCGATCGGCCTGCTGTGGTTGCTTGCCGACATCGCCAACGTGCAAGTGATCACGCACTATGCGGTGGTGGCGATGCTGCCGGTCGCGGTGCTGGCCATCCTGGGGCGGCGCTTTGCCTGGGCCATCGGCTTTCCTCTGGCATATCTGTTGGTGGCGGTGCCGTTTGGGGAATTCCTGATCGCGCCGCTGATCGATTTTACGGCCCGGTTTACCGTGGCTGCCCTGCAGTTGTCGGGCGTGCCAGTGTACCGGGATAACAATTTTTTTAGCATCCCCAGCGGCAACTGGTCGGTGGTGGAAGCCTGCAGCGGCCTGCGCTACTTGATCGCCGGCGCGACCTTGGGCACCTTGTATGCCTATCTGAACTTCGCAAGCCTGGGCCGGCGCCTGATTTTTATCGTCATCTCGCTGGTCTTGCCGATCCTGGCGAACGGCGTGCGCGCTTACCTTATCGTGATGATCGGGCACTGGAGCGACATGCGGATGGCGGTCGGGATCGACCACCTGATCTATGGCTGGCTGTTCTTCGGCCTGGTGTTGCTGGCGCTGTTCTGGGTCGGCTCCTACTGGCGCGAGGCGCCGCCGCGCCAGGCGCTTCCCAAGCCGCCAGCTCGGCCCGTCGCGCGCGCCCGGTTCGCTTACACGGCAGTTGCCACGGTCGCGCTCGCCGCTTGATGGCCGGTGCTGGGCTCGCTGCCCGAGCGCGCGCCAGCCGCACAGCTCAGCCAGGACCCGATCGCCGTTACACCGGCGCCACCATGGTCCGAGGCAAGTGTCGCTCCCGATCAATGGCGCGCTCACCATGAAGGTGAACCGCAGCGCCTGCTGCGCAGCTACCGCAACGGAGCAGCTGCCGTTACGCTTCAGATTGCGTTCTACCGGCAGCAGACCAGGAGCGCCGAATTGCTGCATCACGGCAACCGGCTGGTCGCAGCCACCGACCATCGCTGGCGCGCGTTCGATGAGCACGCTGTTACGGTGGCCGTCGGCACGCGCCGGCTAGCTGTGCGCCAGAGCATCCTGCAGTCCGATGCGGGCAAGCTGCTGGTGTGGCGCTGGTACCGTCAGGCCGGGACCGACACCATCAGTGCGCCTCTGATCAAGATCATACTCGCCAAGAATAAGCTACTGGGACTGCGCCAGGATGGCGCCGAGATGATCGTTTCCACGCCCCTTAATGAGCATCCCGGCAACGCCGGCGCGGTGCTGGAGTCGTTCATCGGAGCACTGCTTCCGGCGCTTGAGCACGGCTTGCAGGGAACGGAGCAAGGGTCGAACCATGCGAGCCATTGAGCAAGTGCCCCTGATCGTGCATCTGATCGACCGCCTCGATGTCGGCGGCCTTGAAAATGGCTTGGTCAACCTGATCAACCATTTGCCGCCGGCGCACTATCGGCATGCCATTGTCTGCCTCAAGAATGCTTCCGAGTTTCAACAGCGCATCACGGTGCAAGGTGTGGAAATCATTAGCCTGAACAAGCGCGAGGGCACCGATTTCGGCCACTATCTGCGCCTGTTCAAGACCTTGCGCCGGCTCAAGCCCGACCTGATCCATACCCGCAACCTGAGCAGTATCGAAGGGCAATTGGTGGCCGCGCTGGCCGGCGTGAAATTGCGCGTGCATGGCGAGCACGGGCGCGAGATGCTCGACCTGGACGGTCAAAATCGGCGCCATAAATTTCTGCGCCGTTTGCTTCGCCCTTTGGTCGGCCATTTTATCGCCGTCAGCCGCGATCTGGAGCACTGGCTGATCGACACCATTGGGGCCCGCCCTACGTACGTATCGCATATCGGAAACGGGGTCGACAGCCTGCAATTTCATCCACGCCTCGGCCCGGCGGCGGCGATCGGCCCGCCCGGTTTCCTGTGCAATGCCGCGTTTGTGATCGGCAGCGTCGGGCGCATGGTCGAGGTCAAAGATTACGCGACCCTGGTGCGCGCCTTTTTGCTGTTACACAAGGGCAATGAGCGCTTGCGTTTGATGATCGTCGGCGACGGCCCCTGCCGCACACAATGCATCAATTTGCTGGCGGCAGCCGGCGCGGGCCACCTGGCATGGCTTCCCGGCCAGCGCAGCGATATTGCCCAGATGATGCGGGCGATGGACCTATTCGTACTGCCCTCGCTGGCCGAGGGCAGTTCGAATACGATCCTGGAGGCAATGGCCAGCGGCTTGCCGGTGCTGGCCACCGCAGTCGGCGGCAATGGCGAACTGGTGCAGGCGGGCCTGACCGGGATGCTGGTGGCGCCCGGCGCGCCCGACCAGCTCGCCGCCGGCATCCTCGACTACTACCGGCGCCCGGAGTTGGCGGCGCGCCACGGCGCGCGCGCGCGGCGCCATGTCTTGTCTGCACACAGTCTGCCGGCCATGGCCGGCGGTTATCTTGCCGTCTATGACGCACTCACCGGCCGCACCCAATAGCCAAAGGAATTGATCATGTGTGGAATCGTGGGAATTTTTGACATGCGCGGCAAACACGAAGTCGAACGAGCGTTGTTGACCCAAATGAATCAAAGCCAGCACCATCGCGGTCCCGATGAATGCGGCTTGCACCTCGAACCGGGTTTGGGCCTGGGCCACCGGCGCCTGTCGATCATCGACCTGAAAAGCGGACAGCAGCCGCTGTTCAACGAAGATGGCAGCGTGGTGGTGACCTACAACGGCGAAATCTACAATTTCCAGGCGCTGGCGGGGG
>JANPCW010000120.1:0-2222 GCA_031431155.1 Janthinobacterium sp.
CTGAAATCAAGTAATTAGCTGTATTTGGCGGCAGGTAGCGCCCGAGTCAAAGTGCGTGATTCTTTTGTAAAAGGAAGAATTCGGCTTTGGCTCCTTTGTCGTCTGTGTTTGTAATGTATGTATTTGTAACGTGTTTTCAACGTTAGTTTGTTCGAATTAGGTAGGAAGTTGTAGAACTTTGAGGTTTCGTCTGTGTTCCACGCAGCCGCGATTGTTGCAAATGATCACTCGCAAAACCTGAATTTTCTATCCTTTCTGTCACTCACGGAGTGTCCATGCACTACTCATTTACTGAGAAGAAACGCATTCGCAAGTCATTCGCGAAGCGCGCCAACGTTCACCAAGTTCCATTCTTGCTAGCTACCCAGCTCGAGTCTTATCATAGCTTCTTGCAGGAAGACGTGATACCGTCCCAGCGCAAGAACGATGGCCTGCAGTCGGCTTTCACCTCGATTTTCCCTATCGTTTCGCACAATGGCTTTGCGCGTCTCGAATTCTTGTCGTACGTTTTGGGCGATCCCGCCTTCGACGTCAAAGAATGCCAACAGCGCGGATTGACCTTCGCGTCGCCGCTGCGTGCCAAAGTGCGTTTGGTGATCCTGGACAAGGAATCGCCGACCAAGCCGGTCGTCAAGGAAATGAAGGAACAGGAAGTCTACATGGGCGAATTGCCGCTCATGACGACCACCGGTTCGTTCGTGATTAACGGCACCGAGCGCGTGATCGTCTCGCAGCTGCACCGCTCGCCTGGCGTGTTCTTTGAACACGACCGCGGCAAGACCCACTCGTCGGGCCAGCTGCTGTTCTCGGCGCGTATCATTCCTTACCGCGGTTCATGGCTCGATTTCGAGTTCGATCCGAAAGACATCCTGTTTTTCCGCGTCGACCGCCGCCGCAAGATGCCGGTGACGATTTTGCTCAAGGCAATCGGGATGTCGCACGAGCAAATCCTGGCCAACTTCTTTGTCTTCGACAATTTCAACCTGCGCTCGGAAGGCGCGGAAATGGAATTCGTCGCCGAGCGTCTGCGCGGCGAAGTAGCGCGCTTTGACATCGTCGACAAGGCGGGCAAGTCGCTGGTCCAAAAGGACAAGCGGATCAACGCCAAGCATGTGCGCGACATCGAAGCGGCTGGCATCAAGCATATTTCCGTGCCTGAAGACTACCTGCTGGGCCGTATTCTGGCCAAGAATATCGTTGATGCGGACACCGGCGAAGTCGTCGCCAGCGCCAACGAGGAACTGACCGAAGACGTACTGGGCCGTTTGCGCGAAGCAAACATCAACACCATCCAGACCTTGTACACCAACGATCTGGACCAAGGCGCCTATATTTCGCAAACCCTGCGCATCGATGACACCGCTGACCAGATGGCAGCCAAGGTCGCGATCTACCGCATGATGCGTCCGGGCGAACCGCCAACCGAAGATTCGGTCGAAGCGCTGTTCAATGGCTTGTTCTACAACTCGGACCGTTACGACCTGTCGGCCGTGGGCCGCATGAAGTTCAACCGCCGCATCGGGCGCGATGAACTGACGGGCGCCATGACGCTGTCGAACGAAGACGTGCTGTCCGTGATCAAGATCCTGGTGGAACTGCGCAATGGCCGCGGCGAAGTCGACGATATCGATCACCTCGGTAACCGTCGTGTGCGTTGCGTGGGCGAATTGGCCGAGAACCAGTTCCGTGCCGGCCTGGTGCGCGTGGAGCGCGCGGTGAAGGAGCGTCTGTCGCTGGCGGAGTCCGAGAACCTCATGCCGCACGACCTGATCAATGCCAAGCCGGTCAGTGCCGCGGTGCGCGAATTCTTCGGGTCGAGCCAGTTGTCGCAGTTCATGGACCAGACCAACCCCCTCTCCGAAGTGACCCACAAGCGCCGCGTTTCCGCGCTCGGGCCGGGCGGACTGACGCGTGAGCGCGCCGGTTTCGAGGTGCGTGACGTGCACCCGACCCACTATGGGCGCGTATGCCCGATCGAGACGCCGGAAGGTCCGAACATCGGCCTCATCAACTCGCTCGCGCTGTACGCCCAGACCAACAGCTACGGTTTCCTCGAGACGCCCTACCGGGTGGTCGCCGATGGCCGCGTCACCGACGAGATCCACTTCCTTTCGGCGATCGAAGAGGGCAAGTACGTGATCGCCCAGGCCAACGCCTCGGTCGACAAGAAGGGCAAGCTGATCGACGAGCTCGTGTCGTGCCGCAATCACAACGAGTTCATG
>JANPCW010000121.1:0-2712 GCA_031431155.1 Janthinobacterium sp.
GTTCGGCGACGACAAGGTATTGGCGGAAAAATACCTGTCGCGCCCGCGCCATATCGAGATTCAGGTGTTTGCCGATACGCTGGGCAATTGCGTGTATCTGTTCGAACGCGACTGCTCGGTACAGCGGCGCCACCAGAAAGTGTTGGAAGAAGCGCCAGCCCCATTCATGCCGCCTGAGCGCCGCGTCGCGATGGGCGAGGCGGCCGTGGCGGCGGCCAGGGCGGTCAATTATGTGGGCGCCGGCACGGTCGAATTCATCGCCAACCAGGACGGCTCGTTCTATTTCATGGAAATGAACACGCGTCTGCAGGTCGAGCACCCGGTCACCGAAATGATCACCGGTACCGATCTGGTCGAATGGCAGTTGCGCGTTGCGTTTGGTGAGCCGCTGCCCAAACAGCAATCCGAATTGACGATCCACGGGCATGCGATCGAGGCCCGCATCTACGCCGAGAATCCGGAGAAGGGCTTCCTGCCATCGATCGGCACCTTGCGCCATCTGGTCACGCCGTCGGCGGTCGCGTTCGAACTGGGCGGCGCGCCCGGCACCGGCATGCCGGCCGGGGTTCGGATCGTTTCCGGCGTGCGCGTGGGCGATGCCATTTCGCCGTTCTACGTCCCGATGATCGCCAAACTGATCGTCTGGGGGGCGGACCGGCGCGAAGCGCTGGCGCGCATGTCGTTGGCGTTGTCGCAATACCAGATCGTCGGCCTGGCGACCAACATCGCCTTCCTCAAGCGCCTGATCGAAGGCAACGCATTTGCCAGCGCCGATCTTGATACCGGCCTGATCGAGCGCAACGCTGATGCGCTGTTCCCGCCACCTCAAGCGGCGCCAATGGGGGCGCTGGCACTGGCGACGGTGGCGTTGATTGAGTCCGAGAAAGCGGCATCGCAGGCGCAATCGGGCGCGTATCCAGCCGACCCATGGGGCAATGCCCTGGGCTGGCGCATGAATCGCGCGTTGACCCGCGCGCTCTCGTTTTCCGACGAGTTCGCGGCGGACACGCCGGCCAAGGCCTATCTGGCGCGGGTTGAATACCGCGCCGACGATTGGCACTTTAGCCTAGGGCAGGAACACGGCGCCCTGAGCGTGACATCTCTGGACGGACACGATCTGTCCATCAAGCTGGGCGACTCGGTGGTGCGCGGCACCGTGTGGCGCGACGGCGAGGTATTCCACGTTTTCACAGGCGGCCACCATTATTGGCTCACCTATAACGACCCGATGGCGCATGCCGGTGAAGTCGAAACTGAAGGCGGGCGCCTGACCGCGCCGATGCCGGGCAAGGTTGTGGCGGTGCTGGTCGTTGAGGGCCAGGAGGTCAAAAAAGGCGACCCGCTGGTCATCATGGAAGCGATGAAAATGGAACACACGATCGCGGCCCCGCACGACGGCCAGATCGCAGAGATTCTGTATGGGGTCGGTGACCAGGTGGCCGACGGCGCCCCGCTGCTGGCCTTCAAGACAGTGTAAATTGGCTTAAACAGTAGTACAGAGCCGAACTAGTTGTTTGGGGTCGGCGTTTTTTTCGCAACGCTTCACTGCGAAATTACTCTGCCCCCAAACAACGGCCACACCGGCCCCGGCTTCTGAAAATGGATGGGACCGATAGCAATGCGAATTTTGCTCCACAGAGCCGACGGCAACACGGAACCCTGGGTCCGCGACTTTGCCGAGCTGCTGCCCGAGGCCGAGATCGTGGTCTGGCGCGATGGCGAAGCGTGCGAACAAGATGAACCCTTCGACTACGCGGTGCTGTGGGCGCCCCCGGCGGCGATGGTGCCCGAACTGGCGCGCGTAAAAGCAATCTTCCTGACCGGCGCCGGCGCCGACGCGCTGATGAAATTTTCCGGCGCAATCCCGCCCGACGTGCCCATCGTACGGCTTGGCGACGCCGGTATGGGCCTGCAAATGGCCGAATACATCACCCATGCGGTATTGCGCTACTTCCGCCGCTTCGACCAATACGAGGTGCAGGCCCGCGATGGGCAATGGCGCAACCTGCCGCAGCACCAAAAACAGGATTTTGCGGTCGGCGTGCTCGGGCTGGGCGCGCTCGGTTCCTGCGTGCTGCCGGTGCTGGCCCAATTGGGTTTTCCATTGCGCGGCTGGAGCCGCACCCCGAAGTCACTACCGGGCGTGAGCTGCTTCTCCGGCCCCGACGGGCTCGACGAATTCTTGCGCGGCACCCGCGTGCTGGTATGCATGTTGCCGCTGACCGACGCTACCAGCAATCTGCTCGATCGCGCCAACCTGTCGAAACTGCAACCGGGCGCGTTCCTGATCAACGTTGCGCGCGGCGGCCATCTGAACGAAGCCGATTTGCTCGCCTTGATCCGGTCCGGCCAAATGGCGGGCGCCACACTCGACGTGTTCCGCGCCGAACCGCTGCCGCCGCAGCACCCGTTTTGGCGCGAACCACGCATCACGATCACGCCTCATATTTCAGCGCTTACTTTGCGCTATGAGAGCATTATGCAAATAGTCGGCAAAATCGGCGCGCTCGAAGCGGGCGCACCGATTGCCGACGTCGTCAACCGTAGCCAGGGATACTAAAATGACACAGCAAACAGGGATGCCAAACCGACTGCCGACCAAGGTCAAGATCGTCGAAGTGGGGCCGCGCGATGGCTTGCAGAATGAAAAGGAGACGATCCCGGCCAACGTAAAAATCGAACTGATCGACCGCCTGACCAAGGCCGGTTTCG
>JANPCW010000122.1:0-5416 GCA_031431155.1 Janthinobacterium sp.
CTTACCACGTCGAGACCCCGCGCGGCATGATCACCTTCCTCGATACCCCGGGTCACGAAGCCTTTACGGCGATGCGTGCGCGTGGCGCCAAGGCCACCGATATCGTGATCCTGGTGGTGGCGGCCGACGACGGCGTGATGCCGCAGACCAAGGAAGCAATTGCTCACGCGAAAGCTGCCGGGGTGCCGCTGGTGGTGGCGATCAACAAGATCGACAAGCCGGGCAGCAATCTGGACCGCGTCAAGCAGGAACTGGTGGCCGAGCAGGTGGTGCCGGAAGAATACGGCGGCGAATCGCCATTCGTGCCGGTGTCGGCCAAGACCGGCGAGGGCATCGATGCTTTGCTGGAGCAGGTGCTGCTGCAAGCGGAAATTTTGGAATTGAAAGCGCCGGTCGATGCGCCGGCCCGTGGCCTGGTGGTCGAAGCGCGTCTGGACAAGGGCCGCGGCCCGGTCGCGACGATCCTGGTGCAGTCCGGTACCTTGAAGCGCGGCGACGTAGTGCTGGCCGGATCTTCCTATGGCCGGGTGCGCGCCATGCTGGACGAAAACGGCAAGAGCATCGCCGAAGCCGGTCCGTCGATTCCGGTCGAAATTCAGGGCTTGACCGAAGTGCCGGTGGCCGGTGAAGAAGTGATGGTGATGGCGGACGAGCGCAAGGCGCGCGAAATCGGTCTGTTCCGTCAAGGCAAGTTCCGCGACGTGAAGCTGGCCAAGCAGCAAGCCTCGAAGCTCGAGAACATGTTCGATCAGATGGCCGAAGGCGAAGTGAAGAATCTGCCGATGATCATCAAGACCGACGTGCAAGGCTCGCAAGAAGCGCTGGTGCAGTCGCTGCAAAAGCTGTCCACTTCCGAAGTGCGGGTCCAGGTGGTGCATGCGGCGGTGGGTGGAATTACCGAGTCCGACGTCAACCTCGCGGTTGCCTCAAAAGCGGTCATCATCGGCTTTAACACCCGGGCCGATGCCCAGGCGCGCAAGCTGGCCGAGTCGAACGGCGTCGATATCCGCTGCTACAACATCAGTTACGTCGCGATCGACGAGATCAAGTCGGCGCGGTCGGGCATGCTCTCGCCGGAGAAGCGCGAGCACGCATTGGGTACGGTCGAGATTCGCCAGGTCATCCTGGTCTCCAAGGTCGGCGCGATTGCCGGTTGCCTGGTGCTGGACGGTGTCGTCAAGCGCGGATCCTCGGTGCGCCTGTTGCGCAACAATATCGTGGTGTGGACCGGCGAGATCGATTCGCTCAAGCGCTTCAAGGATGATGCCAAGGAAGTGCGTTCCGGCTTCGAATGCGGCTTGTCGCTCAAGGGCTACAACGATATCGAAGTGGGCGACCACCTGGAAGTGTTCGAAGTTCAGGAAATCGCTCGCACACTGTAACAACGTCGATAGTCCATGCGGTGCGAGCGCGCCGCATGGACCGCAGTTTTGGAAAAAAGTAACCGTATTTTATGGCAAAACATAGCAAAACCATCCCGGCCCGCGGCTTGCGCGTGGCCGACCAGATCCAGCGCGATCTGGCCGAAATCGTCGCCTTCGAGTTGAAGGACCCGCGGGTCGGGATGATCACGATTACCGAAGTGCAGATCACGCCCGACTACGCGCACGCCAAAGTGTTCTTCACGATGCTCAAAGACAGCAAGGAAGCGATCGACAACACGGTCGCCGGCCTGTCGGCGGCATCGGGCTACATCCGCGGCCAGCTCGGCCGCCGCTTGCATATCCACACTCTGCCCCAGCTGCACTTCGTGTATGACACCTCGACCGCGCGCGGGATGGAACTGTCGCTGTTGATCGACCAGGCCAACGCAGTGCGCGCGGCCGATGCCGAGCCCGACACCGTTGCCAGTCTCACGTTAGAGCCGCAGCTGGCTGCAAAGGATGCGGATCAAGCGTGATCCGGTCCGCATGAAACAGTCCGCTCCAAAAAAAGTCCGCGACCTGGTCGACGGCGTCCTGTTGCTGGACAAGCCGGTCGGCCTGTCCAGCAACGACGCCCTGATCAAGGCCAAGCGCACCCTCAACGCCAAAAAGGCCGGTCACACCGGCACCCTCGATCCGTTGGCGACCGGCTTGCTGCCGCTGTGCTTTGGCGAAGCCACCAAATTCGCTCAGGATCTGCTGGAAGCCGACAAGACCTACGAAACCGTGGTTCATCTGGGCCTGACCACGAGCACCGGCGACACCGAAGGCGAGATACTTGCAACGCGCGAGGTTGCCGTTACGCGCGAACAGATCGAACAGGTGCTGGCCCGCTTGCGCGGCCCGATCGACCAGATCCCGCCGATGTTCTCGGCACTCAAGCGCGACGGCAAGCCGCTCTACGAATATGCGCGAGCCGGCATCACGCTCGAGCGCGAAGCGCGCCGCGTCACCATCCACGCCCTCGACTTCATCGATTACAACGCGCCGTTCCTCAAGCTGTCGGTCAGCTGCAGCAAGGGCACCTACATCCGCGTGCTGGGCGAAGACATCGGCGCGGCGCTCGGATGCGGCGCGCACCTGAACGCACTGCGCCGCACGCAAGTGGGTGCTCTGACGGTTGCGCACATGGTCACGCTGGAGCAACTGGGCGCGCATCCGGCGCCGCGCGAGATGCTGGCCCCGGTCGATGCCTTGCTGTCGTCGTTCCCGATGGTCAGCCTGACGCCCGAACTGGCGACGCGTTTTTTGCAAGGCCAGCGCATCGCCCTCGGCAAGGAATCCATCGCGGTCCCGGCCGAACAGGGCAGGGTGCGGGTCTACCAGGATACGCGGCTGCTCGGCACCGCCAACATGCAGGAGTTTGGTGTGCTCGCCCCCGAACGGCTGATCACCACCGCCGTTATTTGCCAACCTGTGCAAGGCGGATAACGCTTCGCTCATCCGCCCTACACTATTCGATTTTGTGGTAAAAAAAGTAGCAACTCTTTGAAAATGTTCGGCGTTTCAAGGATCGGGCTGCGCGTCGTGCTATACTGTGCGGTTCCAGATTTACGCACACTTTCCGAACACCTTCGTACACATCCGTACAACCTCCGTTATAACGACCATGTCAAATACAAAACGCGCAATACGTAACATCGCCATCATCGCCCACGTTGACCACGGCAAGACCACGCTAGTCGACAAACTGCTGCGCCAGTCCGGTACTTTCCGCGACAACCAGCAAGTTGAAGCCCGAGTGATGGATTCGAACGATCTTGAAAAAGAACGCGGCATCACGATTTTGTCGAAGAACTGCGCTGTGGAGTATGAAGGCACCCACATCAATATCGTCGATACCCCGGGCCATGCCGACTTCGGCGGCGAGGTCGAGCGCGTGCTGTCAATGGTCGATTCGGTGCTGTTGCTGGTCGATGCGCAAGAAGGCCCGATGCCGCAAACCCGTTTCGTCACGCGCAAGGCGCTGGCCCTGGGCTTGAAGCCGATCGTCGTGATCAACAAGATCGACCGTCCGGGCGCGCGTCCTGAATGGGCCATCAACGCGACTTTCGAATTGTTCGACAAACTCGGCGCGACCGATGAGCAACTCGATTTCCCGGTCGTGTTCGCGTCCGCGCTGAACGGTTACGCCAGCCTCGACGCCGAAGTGCGCGAAGGCGACATGAAGCCATTGTTCGAAGCGATCTTGAAGCACGTGCCGGCCCGCGAAGATGACCAGGACGGCCCGCTGCAATTCCAGATCACCTCGCTCGACTATTCGTCGTACGTAGGCAAGATCGGTATCGGCCGTATCACCCGCGGCCGCGTTCGCGCGCTGCAAGACGTGATCGTGATGAACGGTCCCGATTCGACCCCGATCAAGGCGCGCATCAACCAGGTGCTGAACTTTAAGGGCCTGGACCGGGTCCTGGTCGACGAAGCTGTCGCCGGCGACATCGTGCTGATCAACGGTATCGAAGAGATCGGCATCGGTTCGACCTTGTGCGCGCCGGACACCCCGGATGCGTTGCCGTTGCTGAAGGTCGATGAGCCGACCTTGACCATGAACTTCATGGTCAACAACTCGCCACTGGCCGGGCGCGAAGGCAAGTTCGTCACCAGCCGCCAGTTGCGCGAGCGTCTCGATCGCGAACTGAAGGCCAACGTGGCACTGCGCGTGGCGCCGACCGACGACGATACGATTTTTGAAGTGTCGGGCCGCGGTGAATTGCACCTGACAATTTTGATCGAAAACATGCGCCGCGAAGGCTTCGAGCTGGCCGTTTCGCGTCCGCGCGTAGTCTACAAGATGGTCGATGGCGTGCGTCACGAGCCGTTTGAGTTGCTGTCGGTGGACGTCGAGGAAGCCAATCAAGGCGGCGTGATGGAAGAGTTGGGCCGTCGGCGCGGTGACCTGCAAAACATGGAGTCCGATGCCAAAGGGCGCGTGCGTCTTGAGTACCGGATTCCTGCCCGTGGACTGATCGGGTTTCAGGGCGAATTCATGACCCTGACCCGTGGCACTGGCTTGATGAGCCATATTTTTGACGAGTACGCAGCAGTCGACAATTCACGCGGCGAGATGGCTGGCCGTCGCAACGGCGTGCTGGTCTCGCAAGACGATGGCGCTGCCGTCGCGTATGCGATCTGGAAGCTGCAGGATCGCGGCCGTATGTTCGTGGTCCACAACGATCCGGTATACGAAGGCATGATCATCGGCATCCACTCGCGCGAGAACGATCTGGTCGTGAACCCGATCAAGGGCAAGCAACTGACCAACGTGCGCTCGTCCGGTACCGACGAAGCGGTGCGCCTGGTGCCGCCGATCCTGATGTCGCTCGAATATGCGGTGGAATTCATCGCCGACGACGAACTGGTCGAGATCACGCCGAAAAGCATCCGTCTGCGCAAGCGTTACCTGACCGAGAACGAGCGCAAGCGCAGCGGACGTGCCGCCTAAGCTAGTGCCGTAGTTTGCGGGGCGCCCGCCGCCCCGTACGAGCCCGCTGTTTCTGCATCGCTTATCAAGTCGGTGTGGGGCAGCGGGTTTGACGTTTTTTGACTTCGTTGATTGACCTTATTGTGACCGCTCGCATTCTGCCTTCCCGCCGCATCTCCGTCGCGCCCATGATGGACTGGACCGACCGTCATTGCCGCGTGTTCCACCGCCAGATCACGCGCCATACCTGGTTGTACACCGAGATGGTGACGACCGGTGCGCTGGTCTATGGGGATGTGGCGCGCCACCTCGCGTACACCGAGCAGGAACATCCGATCGCGCTGCAACTGGGCGGGAGTGACCCGCACGATCTGGCCAAAAGCGCGAAACTTGGCCAGCAGTGGGGCTACGACGAGATCAACCTCAATTGCGGCTGCCCGTCGGAGCGGGTGCAAAAGGGCGCGTTCGGCGCCTGCCTGATGGCCGAGCCGCAGCTGGTGGCCGATTGCGTGAAGGCGATGCGGGACGCGGTCGAGATCGACGTCACGGTCAAGCACCGGATCGGGATCGA
>JANPCW010000123.1:0-1758 GCA_031431155.1 Janthinobacterium sp.
GAAATGATTATTTTACTGGACCGCGCAGGGTCGAGGCCCGGAAACCGTGGATTCCAGACCTGACCCCAGGTTTTCGCCTTATGGTCAGCGGGTCAGCGCATCAATTGGTACGGGCCGCCGCGCTCGATGGCGCGCTGGTACGCTGGCCTGGCGTGGATGCGGGTGAGGAAGTCGGTCAGCCTGGGCCGGCTTGAGCCGAGGCCGCCGCGCGCACCGGCCGCTTCGAGCGGGAAGCTGAGCTGGATGTCGGCGGCGGAGAACTCATTGCCGGCGAACCATGCAGCCTTGCCGAGTTCCCCTTCCAGATAGTCCAGATGCTGCCCGATTTGCGGCATGATGTAGCTGCTCTTCACTTTCTGCGCGATGCCGCGCGCGATCGGGCGTACGAAGAACGGCATAGGGCTCGTTTCGACCCGGTCGAACACGAGCTTCATCAGCAGCGGCGTCATGGCCGAGCCTTCGGCATAGTGCAGCCAGTAAGTCCAGCGCAGGCGCTCGGGCGTGCCGCCCGGGGGAACCAGTTTTCCGTCGCCGTAGCGCTCGACCAGGTACTCGATGATGGCGCCCGATTCGGCGATGGTGGCAGCGCCGTCGGTAATGACGGGCGACTTCCCGAGCGGGTGAATGGCGCGCAGCGAGGCCGGGGCCAGCATGGTTTCCGGGTCGCGCTCATAGCGCTTGATTTCGTATTCGAGGCCGAGTTCTTCGAGCAGCCAGAGGATGCGCTGGGAGCGCGAATTGTTCAGGTGGTGGACGACGATCATGGTGCGGGTTCCCGTGGGTGGCCAATTAGAGTGCGCCAGCTTAGCATTGTTGCCACGTTTTCGCAGGCCGATGCTTGCCGGGCCGACCGCGCCGGCGCAGCACCGCTATCGGGGTGGTTGTCGGGATGATTGCGCGTGCAGCTTGATGACGCGCTTGGCCGCTGGCGCGGGAACGCTCGGGTCGCCACAAGCCTTGCAACTGGCGCAACCGTCGCTGCACCCCGGCTTGGTCTTGAACCAGCGCGCGCGCCAGCGCTTGGGCAGGTACTTGGCGCAGGCGTAGGCGGCGGCCAGCCCAACAATCAATCCGACGATCAGGTATTCGAGCATCTCAGGCTCCGCCCATGAACAGGGCAATCCGGTAGGTCAGGAACGAGGCGACGTAAGCCAGCGCGAACATGTAGGCGGCCATCAGCAAGGGATAGCGCCAGCTGTTGGTTTCGCGTTTGACGACGCTCAGGGTGGACATGCATTGGGGTGCAAAAACATACCAGGCCAACAGCGACAGCGCCGTCGCAAGACTCCACGATTGGGCGATAATCGGGGTCAACGAGCTGGCCAGTTCATCGCCCGTCTGCGACAGCGCGTACACCGTGCCCAGCGCGCCAACGGCCACTTCGCGCGCCGCCATGCCCGGCACCAGCGCGATGCAGATTTGCCAGCCAAAGCCGATCGGCTCGAAAATGACCGACAGCGCCCGCCCCAGCATGCCGGCTAGGCTGTAGTAGATCGGCGGCTGGGTCGCGCCTTGCGGTGCGCCGGGAAAACTGGAGAGGAACCAGAGCAAGATCATCAGGGTCAGGATGATGGTGCCGACCCGCGTCAGAAAAATCTTGGCGCGCTCCCACAACCCGATCGCCAGGTTGCGCCCGTGCGGCCAGTGGTAGCTTGGCAGTTCCATCATCAACGGCTGCTGGCGCTTGGCGCCCATGGTGCGCTTCATGCAGTACGCCACGGCCATGGCAGCGGCGATGCCGGCAAAATACAGTACGAA
>JANPCW010000124.1:0-2703 GCA_031431155.1 Janthinobacterium sp.
CCCCGTGCTGCCGTTCGACTTGCATGTGTAAGGCATGCCGCCAGCGTTCAATCTGAGCCAGGATCAAACTCTTCAGTTTAATCTCTGTTTAATGTCATTTCTGACAGGTCGAAGCCATTGCTGACTTCAAATCCAATCCGAAGACTGAATCCGCTCACTCAAAATACTGACAGGCCTATTCTTGCGAATAGTCCTATATTTCTTCTTTGTGAGCATTTGATGCTTTTAGTATGCAGCGCTACCGAAGTAGCGCTGGCACTTTCATCAAACGCCCACACTTATCGACTGTTAATTGTTAAAGAACTTGTTCGGACCTGCTTGCTGCGTTAATGACAAAGCGTTTTGTTTGTCTGCAGCAGAGAGATGAGATTATGCGGCGTTTTGCGTTTCTCGTCAACCTCTATTTTTACAACATCGCGTCGTTTCCGACCGCCCCGTTTGCCCTGCAACTACTTGATTTCGCTACTGTTTCAGCGGGGAGGCGAACTATATCAAAGACCGTCGAAGTTTGGCAAGCGTTTTTCTAAAAACGCGTGCATTCCCTCGCGTTGAGCTGGCGTTCCGAACGCCGCATGGAACAGGCGACGCTCGTAGCCGACCCCTTCCTTAAGAGTCGTCTCGAAGGCGCGGTTCACCGCATCCTTGATCATCATGGCAACCGAAGTCGGCATGGCCGCAATCGTTGTCGCTGCCGCCAGCGCCTCTTCCATCAGTTTTTCCAGCGGTACGACGCGCGACACCAAACCGGTGCGTTCAGCTTCTGCGGCGTCAATCGTACGCGCGGTCAACAGCAGATCCATCGCCTTTGATTTTCCGATCGTGCGCGGCAAGCGCTGGGTGCCACCCGCCCCGGGGGTCACTCCAACCTTGATCTCAGGCTGGCCGAATTTGGCCGAGTCCGACGCGATCAGGAAATCGCACATCATTGCCAGCTCGCAACCACCTCCCAAGCAGTAACCGGCCACCGCACCGATCACAGGTTTGCGCACCTGCAGAATGTGCTCCCAGTTACGGGTGATGTAGTTACCGGTGTAAGTGTCCTGATAGGTGTAGTTTGCCATCGCAGCAATGTCGGCGCCGGCCGCAAACGCTTTTTCACTGCCGGTGAGAACGATACAGCCAATGTTGCTGTCGGCATCAAATTTGCGCATCGCATCGCCCAACTCATCCATCATCCGGTCGTTGAGGGCATTCAGCGCCTTTGGGCGGTTCAAGCGGATAACAGCAACTTTTCCGTGGATCTCGATCAAAAGGTCTTCATATTGCATGTTGTTCTCCTAATGCTGTAGGTGGGTGAAGCGGCATCGGGCGATTGTAGCGCCTATCACGTCGCCCGCAAAGGTGATTGGGATGCTTACGCTGGTATCATCTGCGACTGGACTTCACCCCTGAGCGAGCATCCTATTCTTACTGCCTTCCGCCTTATCCTTGCCGAAAAGCTGAGCAGCGACAAATTGCTGCGTAGCCCAGATTTTCGCCGCTTTTGGTTCAGCGGCGCAGTCAGTGAATTCGGCGGCCAGATTACCGGCCTGGCGTTGCCGCTCTGCGCTGCGCTATTGCTGCATGCAACCCCTGCGCAGATGGGCACCCTGGTCGCGTTGCGGGCAGTGCCCTTCGTGCTGTTTGGCTTGCCGGTGGGCGTGTGGCTGGACCGCAGCAGAAAATTGCCGATTTTGCTGTGGAGCCAGTTCACATTCGGCATCGTGCTGGGCAGCGTCGCCGTCGCCTACTGGTTCGGGCTGCTAACGATCTCCTGGCTATATGCAGTCGGCTTTTTGATTGGAACCGGCATCGTGGTGGGCGGCAGCGCCGAGCAAGTTTTTTTGACGTACCTGGTCGGGCGCGAAGGCTTGGTCGATGCCCAATCCAAATTTGCCACCACCGATTCGGCGGCGCGCTTGATCGGCCCTGGCCTTGCAGGTGTGCTGGTGCAAGCATTGACCGCGCCCGTGGCCATTCTCGCGAACGCCTGCGGGTTCTTCATCTCGGTATGGAATTTGCGGCACCTGAGCGTGCGCGATCCGCGCCCGGCGCCATCGGAAACGCACCCGCTGCGCGAAATGAAAGATGGCCTCGCCTTCGTATGGCATCACCCTGTGCTGCGCGCGCTCGCGTGGGGCGCAGGCCTGTTGCATTTTCTGTTTTACGGTTACATGGCATTGCAGATCTTGTTTGCCACGCGCGAACTGGGGATGACGCCCGGCGTGCTGGGCATGGCACAGATGCTGGGCGGGATTGGCGTCTTCGTCAGTTCCATGCTGCTCAAGCCGCTCTCGCGCAAGTTCGGCACCGGCGGCGCGATCCTGACCGGGATCGGATGCACGGCGCTCGCATTTCTGTTGACACCGCTGATCCCCCCGGCCATGTTTGGCAGCGCGACGGTCAGCGCGATCGCGTATGGCGTCGTCGTTTTCTTCTTTGACTGCGGGGCGATGTTGTTTTTCATGCCCTACCTGGCATTGCGCCAAAAGGTCACGCCAGACGCATTCCTCGGGAGGATGGTATCGACGATGCGATTCTTGACCGTCGCGACGGCGCCGCTTGGCGCTTTGGCTGCCGGCGCGGTTGCCGAACAGTTTAGTGTGCGCACAGGCCTGGTGTGTTTGGGCGTAGGGGGCGTCGCGTTGACCGCGCTGATGGTGTTCGCTTCGCCGCTCCGTCGTGTGCGGCAGTAGGATGGGGTCGCGCAGCCTGGTCGAAACC
>JANPCW010000125.1:0-4142 GCA_031431155.1 Janthinobacterium sp.
GCCCTCGCCCGCCATCGCCGTGTAAGGGAAGCAGGCAAGATCGCCGATGGTCGGGTGGCCAAGCTCGAGCCACTCGCGCGCCGCCAGGTGCGTATCCATGATCTTGAATACCCGGTTTGCGCCGGCCTGGAGTTTTTCGAGGTCCAATTGGTAATTCAATATCTTGACCAGGCGCGCCGCGGCCGAGTTCATCACCTCGCCGCCACCGGTGGACAACCACTGGCTAATGCGGCCCATTGCGTCGGCATCATTGGGGTACCACTGGTTCGACTTGTCGTATTTCTTGGCAAGATAGACCATGATGGCCTGGGCATCACGCAAGATCAGCCCGTCGGCATCGAGAATCGGAATTTCGCCGAAGGGGTTGAGGGCGAGGTATTTCGCGCTCTTGTGTTCCTTGTTGACAAAGTCGACGGGAATCGATTCATATTGGACGTCGAGGATGTTCATCAACATTCTGACCTTGTAGCAGCTTCCCGAGAGTTCGAAATCGTATAGCTTGAACATGGCAATTCCTTTCGGTATTTTAGAATTTGGCAATAAAACTTCCTTACTTTGCGACCTTCAATGACAGCACTTGCTACATCATTTGCCGCACGAGCGCGGCGTTTATGGGGGTTTCAAAACGTCACTACGGAACGAATTGATTTTCCTTCATGCATCAGATCGAACGCTTCGTTGATCTTTTCGAGCGGCATCACATGGGTGATCAAATCGTCGATATTGATCTTCCCATCCATATACCAATCAACGATCTTGGGCACGTCGGTACGACCTCGCGCACCGCCGAACGCGGAGCCTTTCCAAACTCGGCCGGTAACCAGCTGGAACGGCCGGGTCGAAATTTCCTGGCCGGCGCCAGCGACGCCGATAATCGTGCTGACCCCCCAGCCTTTGTGACAGCACTCCAGGGCTTGGCGCATCAACGTAACATTGCCAACGCACTCGAATGTGAAATCGGCTCCGCCCTTGGTCAGGCTAACCAGGTAAGGCACCAAGTCACTCTCGACGTCTTTCGGATTGACGAAGTGGGTCATGCCAAACTTTTCGGCCATTGCTTTGCGTGCCGGGTTCAAATCGACACCGACGATCATGTCGGCTCCTGCCAGGCGCGCCCCTTGAAGGACATTCAAGCCTATCCCACCCAGGCCGAACACCACCACTTTGGCGCCCGGATGCACCTTCGCGGTAAACAGCACGGCACCGATCCCGGTCGTCACGCCGCAGCCGATGTAGCAAACTTTATCGAAGGGGGCGTCTTCACGAATTTTAGCCAGCGCAATTTCGGGGACCACCGTGTAGTTTGCGAAGGTGGATGTACCCATGTAATGGAACAGCGGTTTGCCGCCAATGCTGAACCGGCTGGTACCGTCGGGCATCAGTCCCTGACCCTGGGTGGCACGAATCGCCTGGCACAAATTGGTCTTTTGCGACAAGCAATATTCGCATTGCCGGCACTCCGGCGTGTATAGGGGAATGACATGATCGCCCGCCTTGACACTGGTCACCCCTGCCCCCACTTCTATGACAACACCAGCGCCTTCGTGCCCCAGAATCGCAGGAAACAAGCCCTCCGGATCGTCGCCGGAAAGAGTGTAGGCATCTGTGTGGCAGATGCCTGTGGCTTTAATTTCGACTAAGACTTCCCCGGCTCGGGGGCCTTGTAGCTGCACAGTTTCTATCGTCAGTGGAGCACCAGCCTTATAGGCAACCGCCGCGCGCACTTCCATTTTTCTCTCCTTGCATTGGAAAATAAACACCTACCGATATGGGCAATGCGGGGCAATGCGCCGCCCAGTTTCCTGGTCACAATCCAAAGACCAAAGCCGATGGCACGATGTTTGGCTCACATGTTTGGCTCACAACAAAGCCATCGCAACCGGCGAGTGGGAAAATGGACAACGTCGTTCGCGCCGATCACCATCGCGATTGATTCGATTTTGAAGCAGTGGCTCGCCAGTGTTCTGTAAACGGAGCACTTTCTCATCGCTGCAAGTTGATCGAACGCGGAAACTGGCCAGGCATTCACGACATTCTTACTAATTTATAAAAAGACAAGCAAAAAACAGTCCATAGAATCAAGCGGCGGCTGACGAATCTACTTCCGAAGCCAAACACCTCGACCGAGGAGCTGTCGTGTCGAAGATTGCAGCAGAGCACGCCAGGCATGTGCACTCAGTAGTTGCACACAATCTGAAACTTGGTGCGGCTGCCACCGGGAACGGGATCGTTCAGTCTTGGATCAGATGTTTCAGCGAATACAATTTGTATCCAGATAATGCTGACGAGCCCGCCATCATCAGCCATGCCGAACTGCAGGAGCGCGAGCAGCGCCTGGCCGACGTCCAGCAAGTGGCCCGAATAGAAATGGCGAATCTGTATCAGCAATTGGCCGGATCGGGATATGCCATCATGCTAACGGACGCAGATGGCGTGATCCTCAGTTTTTTCGGTGATCCCAGCTTCACCCATGCTGCCTCAAAATCAGGGCTCATGCCCGGTGCAATTTGGAGCGAGCGCGTGCAGGGCACCAATGGCATGGGTACCTGCCTGATCGAAAAAAGACCGGTGATTGTCCATCAGGACGAGCACTACCTGGTGCGAAACATTGGCATCAGCTGTGCTGCGGCGCCCATCTGCAATTACCGAGGCGATGTTATCGCAGTGCTCGATGCGTCGGGCGAATCGCGCCTGGCGCAACAGCACACGCTGGCGTTGGTCAACATGTCGGTACAGATGATCGAAAATCGGGTGTTCCTACACCAGTTCCGGCGCGACTATATCGTGCGTTTTCATAACCGGCCTGAATTTGTCGGTACCCTCAGCGAAGGGGCGATCGCTTTCAGCGCCAGCGGCACCGTCCTGGCGGCAACCCGCTGTGGCCGGTTTCAGCTTGGGTTTCACTCAGCAGTAGACCTGTGCGGGCGCGATATCACCGAGTTGTTCAATGTCTCGTTTACCGGTTTGCTTGATAGCAGTGTCAAAAGAACGTTTCATCCGGTACCGATTTTCGAGGTACGCAGCGGCGCACGCTTTTTCGCGGTGGTCTACCCTCCTGAGCAGTACTGCACCCCGAAATTGGAGCTGCGCGAGCGCGTCGCAATGGTGCAAACGCCGCTTGACGAACTGCACTTTGGCGATGCGGTCATGGCCTGCAACGTCCGGAACGCCAAGCGCGTCCTGGAGCGCAACGTCGCCATGATTTTGTGCGGTGAAACCGGAACCGGCAAGGAAGTGTTCGCAAAGGCGGTGCATCTGTCGGGCAGTCGCGCGCAAAAGCCATTTATCGCCATTAACTGCGCCTCGATTCCGGATTCGCTGATTGAAAGTGAACTGTTCGGCTATAAGTCAGGGGCATTCACCGGCGCCAACAAGGAAGGCCAGCGCGGCAAGATTTTCCAGGCCAACGGCGGCACGCTATTTCTCGATGAAATAGGCGACATGCCTATTGCGCTACAAGCGCGGCTATTGCGTGTACTGGAGGAGCGCGAAGTACTGCCGCTCGGCGGCGACACGCCTGTCAAGCTCGATATCCGGCTGATCAGCGCCACCCATTGCGATCTTCAGAAAAAGATTGCGCAAAATGAATTTCGCGAGGACTTGTATTATCGATTGCAAGGTTTGACGATCTTGCTTCCAGCGCTCAGGAATCGCACGGACCGGCATGAGTTGATCGAGCATGTGCTCGCTAGCGAGTGTGGTGACGGCAATCGCGTGGACATCGATAACGCCCTGTTCAATGTTTTCGAACAACATCGATGGCCGGGCAACATACGCCAGTTGCGCCACCTATTGCGCACGATGCTCGCGTTGCGCGAGTTCGACGTGCTGACCATCAACGACCTGCCACCGGACTTTTCCACCGGTTCCTTGCGAGCAAGGACGTGCGACCCGGTGGCGCTGCCAGAGACGCGGCTCAATCCCCTTGAAACGGCTGAAAGGGATGCACTGACCCAGGAACTGGAAGATCACAGTTGGAACATTACTATCCTGGCAAAACGCCTCAAGATGAGCCGTAACACGCTGTACCGGAAAATGCGTCGCCTGGACATCAAGGATCCGGACAAAGCATCGCTGCCTTGATCTCGATGTTGTGGCAGGCGCCGGTTGCACGACATGTCCGCACGCGCGCAATGCGGCGT
>JANPCW010000126.1:0-2498 GCA_031431155.1 Janthinobacterium sp.
CGAATCAGCAAACGTAAACGCAAACGAAAACTAAAGGAGTTGACATGAAAGTCGCATTCGCCACACAGGACCTGTTGCAGGTCGACGCCCACTTCGGCTGGGCCAAAAATATCGTGATCTACGATCTCACGCCGCAGGGCTATCAAGCCATCGACACCTTCACCTTCGGCGGCCAGTTGGAGGAAGACGGCGACGAAGACAAGCTCGGCCCCAAGCTCAATGCGATTAAAGATTGCGCAATGCTTTACGTGGCCGCCATTGGCGGCTCGGCAGCGGCGCGCGTGGTCGCCAACAAGATCCACCCGGTCAAGGTGGTCCAGCCGGAATCGATCATCGACATTCTCGACAAGCTGCAGAAAGTCGTCAACGGCACGCCGCCGCCATGGCTGCGCAAGGCCATGCAGAAAGGCTTGGAGCGCGAATTCGTGTTCGACGACGACGAGGAGGCCGGCCATGGCTGACGCGGCAAGTGCCGTCGCCGGTAAGCTTGGGAGACGATTTTTATGACTGCATTTACTGTCACCCTGCCCAGCGGCCAATTGTGGGTGCCGCAATTCGTCGGCGCGATCGACCCTGAAAAGTGCATCGGCTGCGGCCGTTGCTTCAAGGTCTGCGCGCGCGATGTGCTGGCCCTGGTCGGCGTCAATGAAGACGGCGAGTACGTGGGGCTCGACATTGACGACGAGGATGATGACGAGGAATACGAGAAAAAGGTGATGACCCTCGCACACCCGGAAAATTGCATCGGTTGCGAGGCATGTTCGAAGATCTGCCCGAAAAAGTGCTACACCCATCAGGCGGCTGAAGTATAAGGGGAACAAGATGAACGTGCAGTGTCATGGATATGCGGCATTGATGGCGGCGGCGCGTTACCCGGGCGATCCGGTAACGCTCGCCCTGGCCGGCGTCATCGCGCTGGCGCCGCGGCGCCGCGCGCCTTACGATGTGCCGATCGCCGGTCTGGACGGCGCCGAGCTGGCGGCATTGAAAGAGCGCATCTTCCCCGCTCTGCAATCAGCGCTGCCGTTCGCTGCACGCGCACTGCCTGCGGAATCGAGCCTCGACGAATTTGACGACCTGGTCGACCTGCTGCTCGAGCACCGCACTTACCCGGACGATCAATCGCGATGGCTGGCGCGCGCCATCGCCACCGCCGCCATGGCGGACAACCATTTGTGGCAAGACCTTGGCTTGCCCAGCCGCGGCCAGTTGTCATGGCTGATGCAAGCGCACTTCACCAGTCTCGCGCTGCGCAATAGCGGCGACATGAAATGGAAGAAGTTTTTTTATCGCCAGTTGTGCGAGCGCGCCGGGCTCACCGTATGCCGCTCGCCCAGCTGCGGTGTGTGCAGCGATTACCAGCATTGCTTCGGCCCGGAAGAAGCGGCGCCGCCCGTCGTTGAGGAATGCTTTTAGCGCACGCGCAATGAGGCACTTTCGCCAGCTCTTGAAGCCCATGTCGAATTTGAGGTGCGGTTACGCGTTCCGAGGAAAAATCTATGTCCCGCCTGACAAGCATGCTTGGCGCGCTGTTTTCGCCGCTCCTGTTCGCTGTTGCTGCATATGCCGACGAAGTCCAGGTCGCCGTCGCCGCCAATTTCACCGCGCCCATGCAGCAGATTGCCGCCGAGTTTGAGAAGGACACCGGCCATACGGCGCTGCTCGCCTTCGGCGCCACCGGCAAGTTCTACGCCCAGATCAGCCACGGTGCGCCGTTCGAGGTCTTGCTGGCGGCCGATGACGCCACCCCGGCCAAACTGGAAAAGCAATTGCTCGCCGTTCCCGGCACCCGCTTTACCTACGCCATCGGCACGCTGGTGCTGTGGTCGGCGAAGGAGGGCTATATCGACGGTCAGGGAGGTGCCTTGAAAACGGGACAATTCAAGCACCTGGCGCTGGCCAACCCGAAGAGCGCGCCTTACGGCGCCGCCGCGGTCGCGACATTGAACCAGCTTGGCGTGCTGGCGAGCGTTGAGCCGAAGTTCGTCCAAGGAGAAAACATTGCGCAGACTCACCAATTTATCGCCACCGGCAATGCCGAACTGGGCTTCGTCGCGCTCTCGCAAGTGTTCAAGGATGGCAAGGTGACGTCCGGCTCAGCCTGGATCGTGCCACGAACGCTTTACGGCCCTATCCGCCAGGATGCGGTAGTCCTCGCCAAAGGCCGCAACAAGCCAGCGGCCATTGCGCTGGTCGGCTACCTCAAGACGGACAAGGCGCGCGCCATCATAAAGTCGTATGGATACGCACTATGAAAAAAGCCTCCCCCAAGGATAGCCCCGTAATTTCACGTCGCTGATATGGAAAACGCCGACTTAAGCGCCGTCTGGCTGACCCTCAAGCTTGCCAGCGTGGTGACGTTGCTGCTGCTCCTGATCGGCACCCCGATCGCCTGGTGGCTGGCGCGCACGCGCTCGCGCCTGAAGAGTATGGTTGGCGCCATCGTGGCGTTGCCCCTGGTACTGCCGCCAACTGTGCTTGGCTTTTACTTGCTGGTA
>JANPCW010000127.1:0-1577 GCA_031431155.1 Janthinobacterium sp.
AGCTTCCAGCTGGCCGACCTGTATCTGTTTGCCGCCGTGATCCTGGGCGCGCTCGGCTATGCCGAGGGCGGCCGCCTGGCGCAAACGATGGGCGGGCAACACGTGATCAGTTGGGCCCTTGTCCTGTCGGTCCCGATCGTGCTGCCGCTGGTCATCGTGCTGAGCTGGTCGCACGGCAGCGAAATCGCCCAGGCCGGGGCGCGCGCATGGCTGGGCTTTGCCTATGTGTCGGTGTTTTCAATGTTCATCGGCTTCTTTTTCTGGTATCGCGGTATGGCCCAGGGCGGGGTCGCCCGGGTTGGTCAGGTACAACTGGTGCAACCGTTCCTGACCCTGCTTGGGGCAGCGCTGGTGCTGGGCGAGCCGCTGGAACTGTCGCATGTGCTGTTCGCGCTGGCAGTGATCGCCGTCGTGGCAGCAGGCCGGAAAGCCAGGATCCAACGCTGAGTAACGCTGAGTTTTTCTGCGCGCCGGTGTGCATCCGGTCTGGCTCGACGTACAATACGGCTTATCGCTAGAGCGGCCACCCGCTTTCGGCCGACCTGATCACTTAATCGACCGCCCCAACCGCGCTTGCAGGCGGCACACTATTGGATACCACATGTCATTTTACGAAAAACTGAAAGCGCTTGACATCACGTTGCCGGCCTCTGTCGCGCCTGCCGCAGCCTACGTCATGTATGTACAGACTGGCAACCTGGTGTTCATCTCAGGCCACCTGGCCAAAAAGAGCGACGGCGCGATCTGGAGCGGTCAGTTGGGCAAGAACGTCACGACCGAAGACGGCCGGGCGGCCGCGCGCAATATTGCCATCGCCCTGATGGGGACCCTGCAAGATGCGTGCGGGGGCGACTTGAACCGCGTCAAGCGCATCGTTAAAGTGATGAGCCTGGTCAATTCCACGCCCGACTATACCGAGCAGCACCTGGTCACCAACGGCGCCTCGGAACTGCTGGTCGAAGTGTTCGGCGACCAGGGCAAGCATGCGCGCTCGGCCTTTGGCGTGGCCCAGATCCCGCTTGGCGCCTGCGTCGAAATCGAATTGATCGCCGAGATCGGCTAAACGGCCTCGACTAACCTTGTTCGAACGGCACTTACCCAGTGCCGTTCTGTTGGAGCCGCCAAAAGCGTGCTTTATAACCGGCCGAGCCCTGCGCGGCCTCTTCCCCAGTGAGACTTGTATGAAAATCGAAAATCCAAATCCGATCCAGTGGCGTTTTGCGGAGCGTGCAGAGCAACTGCAAAGTTCCTTCATCCGCGAAATCCTGAAGATCACCCAGCGTCCCGAAATCATCTCGTTTGCAGGCGGCCTGCCCTCGCCTGCCACTTTCCCGGTCGAGGAAATGAAGCAAGCGTTCGACCGCGTGTTGACCAACTCCGCCAAGGTCGCCCTGCAGTACGGCCCGACCGACGGTTTCCTGCCGCTGCGCGAGTGGATTGCCGATTCCCTCTCGACCGCGGGCGTGAAGATCGTGCCCGAGCAAGTGTTGATGACGTCCGGTTCGCAGCAAGCCCTCGATTTGCTCGGTAAGGTGCTGATCGACGAAGGCAGCCGGGTGCTGGTTGAAACCCCCAGC
>JANPCW010000128.1:0-5607 GCA_031431155.1 Janthinobacterium sp.
GGAAAGGCGTGTCCGAATTGAGCGCCGCGTTTGGCCAGTCGATCGAGATGGGGGCGCGCCTGGAAGATACTGCCGGCACTATCCACGCCCACCCGACGCTCGGTGAAGCGGTGCAGGAGGCAGCGTTGCGCGCGCTGGGCCACGCCTTGCATATCTGACCTATCTGACCTATCTGTTATATATATCGACCGCGACCGCTGTTGCGACAACACGTGCGCAGCACGATTGCCTGATCCGGCATATCTTGCTCCGTACGAGAAGCTGCATCAATTCGTGCTGTGGTTAGTTGACCATACCGTGCCGCTCAGGCGTCACGAGTGATTCGACCCGCGGCGCGGCGGCACCGGTGCCTGCCCGACAATGAGGATACGGGCCCTCGGCTGCTGCGTGCACGTCGGTCAGCAGCGCATCGAGAGAAGAGTATCGGGGATTAGTCACAATGAGACCACCTCAAGTATGAAGGGTAGGGCGGAAAAGCGAAGCGCCTTCCGCCGCAAAGGTCTGCCACAAGGTTCGGCGGATAACGCTGCGCTCATCCGCCCTACCAAAGACGAAAAAAGGCGGAGCCGCAAATTTAGCTTGCCTCAGCTGCTGATTTTACACATTGATGGGGTTGGGCACATCGTGGCATTGCCAGCGGCGGGATTCTTTGGTGACCGCAGTTTGGACGAGGACATGAAAAAAGCCGCAAACCCTGATGTAAGGTTTGCGGCTTTTTTACGCTTACTGCTGTATCCGGTAGATGGTGCCCACGGAGGGACTCGAACCCCCACACCTTACGGCACATGGACCTGAACCATGCGCGTCTACCAATTCCGCCACGTGGGCACTGATGCTGCTTTTCACTCTTGCTGCCAACTTCTGCTATCATAAGCGATTGACGAGATTTACGCTAGATGAAACTTCATTCACGATAAAGCCTCGCACCTGCTTATTCTTTCCGCTTCAACTTGTTGTTGCCGCGAAAGACCAAGATTATAGCGGAATATTCAGGGATGTCAAACGACGCCAGAATATTTTTTTTGCACACAGCGCGTTAGGTAAATTGATGCCTCGTCCGTTACACTACGCATATCACTGTGTCAATCTCCATTCACTGTGTCAGTCATCCGGCGCTGCAAGCGGCCGGGGCTACTGCCAATAATAACCATAGAAATACATTTGAACCAAATTACTCACACCATTCCCAGCCGAGAGGAAATTCTCGGCATCTTCCGCAGCGCCAACACGCCGCTCGATCATCAATCAGTGGCGACCGCCTTGGGGGTTGAACCCGAGTCCCTGGCCGTGTTGGTGCGTCGCTTGAATGCGATGGAGCGCGACGGACAAATCAAGTCTGACGCCAGCGCCAACTATACGCTGGCAGACCAGTCCAGTTTCGTGGCAGGGCGCGTGAGCAGCCACCGCGACGGCTTCGGCTTTGTCATTCCCGACGAGGCCGGCGACGATTTGTTCCTGCCCGAAAAGGAAATGCAAAAGGTCTTGCATGGCGACCGCGTGCTGGCCCGCATCGTCGGCACCGACCGCCGTGGTCGCCCGGAAGGCACCATCGTCGAAGTGGTCAGCCGCGGCAACAGCCACGTCATTGGCCGCCTGATCAACGAGAGCGGCACCTGGGTGGTCGCGCCCGAAGACAAGCGCATCGGCCAAGACATTATTTTGGCCGGTTCGCCCGGCAAGGCCAAGGCCGGCCAGATCGTCAGCGTGGAACTGATCGAGCAACCGGCACGCTTCAAGCAGGCAGTGGGCAGAATCGTCGAAGTACTGGGCGAAATTGACGATCCCGGCATGGAAATCGAAATCGCCGTGCGCAAGTTCGGCGTGCCCCATATATTCTCGGCCGCTGCGCTCAAGCAGGCCGCGAAGTTGCCAAGCGAAGTGCGCGAGAGCGACTTGAACGACCGGGTCGACTTGCGCGACATACCGATGGTGACCATCGACGGTGAAGATGCGCGCGACTTCGACGATGCCGTGTATTGCGAACCGGTCAAGGTCGGGCGCACCAATTGCTTCCGCCTGATCGTGGCGATCGCCGACGTCAGCCATTATGTGAAACCGAACGATGCGCTCGACGTCGATGCGCTCGAACGCAGCACCTCCGTCTATTTCCCGCGCCGCGTGATCCCGATGCTGCCCGAGAAATTGTCGAATGGCCTGTGCTCGCTCAATCCGGCAGTCGACCGCCTGACCCTGGTGTGCGACGCTGTCGTCACCGACAAGGGCGAGATCAAGGCGTATCAATTCTATCCCGCCGTGATCCATTCTGCGGCGCGCCTGACCTATACCGAAGTGGCCGAGATCGTCGGCAACACCAACGGTCCGGAAGCGGGGCGCCGGCCCGAGATCGTGCCGCATCTGTTGAACCTGAACGAGGTCTACCACGCGCTGTTGAAGGCGCGACTGGCGCGCGGCGCGATCGATTTTGAGACCACCGAAACCTACATCGTGTGCAACCCGGCGGGCAAGATCGAGAAGATCATCCCGCGCACCCGCAACGATGCACACAAGATCATCGAAGAGTGCATGCTGGCCGCTAACGTGTGCGCCGCCGACTTGCTGCTGCGCCACAAACATCCCGGCACCTACCGCATCCATGCCGGCCCGACCAAGGAAAAGCTGGTCCAAGTGCGCACCTTCTTGAAGCAGGTTGGCCTGAACCTGGCCGGCGGCGACACCCCGTCCGCGTCCGACTACGCCGAACTGATGCAAAAAGTGAAGCTGCGCCCCGACGCGTCGCTGCTGCAAACCATGTTGCTGCGCTCGATGCAGCAAGCCGTGTACAGCCCGGACAACATCGGCCACTTCGGTTTGGCGTATGAAGCCTATGCCCACTTCACCAGCCCTATCCGGCGCTATCCCGATTTGCTCACGCATCGCGCCATCAAAGCCATCTTGCAGGGCAAGCGCTATGAGCCGAAAGGGATAGACACCAGCGTCATGAATACCAACGTCTCGAACGCGACCCGCAAACAGCAGGTCAAGGACAAGGCGGAAGGCAAGCAAAAACAGACGGCCGACCTGACCATCTGGGATGCGCTGGGCGTGCATTGCTCGGCCAACGAGCGGCGCGCCGACGAAGCCTCGCGCGACGTCGAAGCCTGGCTCAAGTGCTACTTCATGCAAGACAAGCTGGGCGAGGAATTCACCGGCATGATCACGGGCGTGACCACGTTCGGCATTTTCGTGCAGCTCGACGCCTTGTATGTGGAAGGCTTGGTGCATGTGACCGAGCTCGGTACCGATTACTTCCAGTACGACGACGCGCGCCACGAATTGCGCGGCGAGCGCACCGGCAAGCGCTACCAGCTGACCGACCGCGTCACGGTGCAGGTGGCCCGGGTCGACCTGGAATCGCGCAAGATCGATCTGCGCCTGGTGTCCGAACTGGGGACCGATCCCGACGCCAAAGCGCCGCACCGCAAGGGCGCGCCCGGCAGCGTGAGCAAGTCGCGCAAGGCAGTTCCCAAGGAGCAGAACCGCTATGAGCTCAAACAAAGCGAGGCGGCGGCCAATAGTGGCGCTGGCGGGGCCAAGGCCAAGCCAGGTAGGCGCGCCAAGTCGACTGCGGCAAGCGGCACGGCGGCAGCACCAAGTTCAGCAAAACCTGTTTCAAAATCTGGCAAGAAGAAGCGATAGAACATGAAGAACAAGATGATTTTTGGGTTCCACGCGGTGACCTCGCGTTTGCGTCATGAGGCGTCGTCGGTGGAAGAGATTTTTGTCGATGCGGGCCGGGTCGACCGCCGCATGCAGGATCTGGTGGCCGCGGCCAAAGCGGTCGGCGTGCGCGTGATGCCGGTCGATTCGGCGCGCCTGGACAAAATCGTCGGCACCCGCCGGCATCAGGGCGTGATCGCGTTTGCGGCCGAACTGGCGCTGGCACGTAATCTGGACGAGCTGCTCGATGCGATCGACGGCCCGCCCTTGCTGCTGGTGCTCGACGGGATCACCGATCCGCACAATCTGGGCGCCTGCCTGCGGGTGGCCGATGGCGTGGGCGCGCATGCCGTGATCGTGCCGAAAGACCGCGCAGTCGGCTTGAATGCGACGGCGGCCAAGGTTGCCAGCGGGGCGGCCGAGACTGTGCCCTACATTACGGTGACCAATCTGGCGCGCACGCTGCGTGAATTGAAAGAGCGCGACATCTGGCTGATCGGCACCACCGACGATGGCGAAAAAGGCTTGTATGAAGCCGACTTCACGGGCCCGACCGCCTTGGTCATGGGCTCGGAAGGCGAGGGCATGCGCCGCTTGACCCGCGAGACGTGCGATGTGCTGGTGAGCATTCCGATGTTCGGGTCGGTCGAGAGCTTGAACGTGTCGGTCGCGTCCGGCGTCTGCCTGTACGAAGCACGGCGCCAGCGGCTGGCGAAGGAAGCCTAAGGCGGCCGGCTACCGGTATTTGTCTGTTGCTTCTCCGCGCTGCAAGTGTGCTAAGTAAGCATGCTAAATACCTGCTAGATACCCTCCCTCTTCGCGGGGGATCGGTTCAGCGGGCGTTGCCTGAATACGCTACTATTGCAGCATCAGCATCCTTTTTCCTTCCCCTATGTTCCACCATCTGCGCGACGACATCCAAAGCATTATCCAACGCGACCCTGCGGCCCGTAACTTCTGGGAAGTGCTGACCTGTTATCCAGGCTTTCAGGCGATCGTCATGCATCGCTGGGCCCGCTGGTGCTGGACCCATCGGATGAAGTGGGGAGGCCGCTTCATTTCCTATTGGGCGCGCATCGTCACCGGAATCGAAATCCATCCCGGGGCGACCATCGGGCGCCGTGTTTTCATCGATCATGGCTTTGGCGTGGTCATTGGCGAAACGGCCGAGGTCGGCGACGACTGCACCATTTATCAGGGCGTGACGCTGGGCGGTACCTCGCTCCACACCGGTGCCAAGCGCCACCCGACCCTCGGGCGCGGCGTCATCGTCGGTGCCGGCGCGAAAGTGCTGGGAGGCTTCACCGTGAGCGAATACGCCAAGGTCGGCTCGAACGCAGTGCTGCTCAAGGCGGTGCCCCCGGGCGCCACCGCGGTCGGCAATCCGGCGCATATCGTCCAGAAAGACCAGGACCGCGAAGGTGCAACCGCCCACCTGTTTGCCGCCTATGGCGTCACCCCCAACGGCGACGACCCCTTGTCCAAGGCGCTGCACGGCCTGATCAATCACGCAGTCATGCAAGAACAGCAGATCGAGCGAATTATTGCCACAATGAAAGCGTCGGGGCTCGCATGTCAAAACCTGCCCGAAAGTGCTAGATTCGATTCCGTGCAATTGAACAAGTTGGTTGACTAAGGATAATTGTATGCAAACAGAACTGCCTTCCGACGCAGGTTCGCCCGCCAGTGAGAGCAAGGTGCCCGGCAGCGACGCCGTGCTCGATCCGTTTGAGATCCGGGTGCTGGCGGTGCTGGCCGAAAAAGAAGCGCTGACGCCCGACAATTATCCGCTGTCGCTGAACGCGGTCACCAACGGCTGCAATCAATTGTCGAGCCGCGATCCTGTGATGGCGATGTCGGAACAGACTGTGCAGGACGTGCTGCAGCGCCTGATGCAGTGCAAGTTCGTCAGCGGCATTACCCAGGCCGGGGGGCGCGTGACCAAGTACG
>JANPCW010000129.1:0-11806 GCA_031431155.1 Janthinobacterium sp.
CGGATCGCGCGATCGGCGAGCTGGGCACCTGGATCGCCGCGCAGCCGGACTGCCGTTAGAGTTTTTTCAGCCGGTAAAGTAGTTCCAGCGCCTCGCGCGGCGTGAGATCGTCCGGGTTGACGCCTTGCAAGGTTTCGCGCAGAGCATCGGTTTCCGGTTCTTCTTGTTTTCTTTCATTCAAAAATAAATCATCCTGACCGCCGCGCTGGAGGCTCTGCTGCTCCAGCATCTCCAGGTATTTTTTCGCCTGGCGGATGACCGGCTTGGGCACGCCGGCGAGCGCCGCCACCTGGAGGCCGTAGCTGCGGTCGGCGGGACCTTCCTCCACCGCATGCAGGAAAACGATGCTGTCCTTGTGCTCGACGGCCGAGAGGTGCACGTTGGCGGCCGTCGGATGGCTGTCGGGCAACTGGGTCAATTCAAAATAATGGGTCGCAAACAGCGTGAAACTGCGGCTGGTGTCGATCAGGTGGCGCGCGATGGCCCATGCCAGCGCCAGGCCGTCAAAGGTCGAGGTACCGCGCCCGACTTCATCCATCAGCACCAGCGAATGCTCGCTCGCGCCATTGAGGATCGCGGCCGATTCCGTCATCTCGACCATGAAGGTGGAGCGCCCGCCGGCCAGGTCGTCGGTCGCGCCGATACGGGTGAAGATACGGTCGATCGGGCCGATCACGGCGCGCGCGGCCGGCACGTAACTGCCGACATAGGCGAGCAGGGTAATCAGCGCGACCTGGCGCATGAAGGTCGATTTACCACCCATGTTGGGGCCGGTGATCAGCAGCAGCCGGCGCTCGGACTGCAGCATGCAATCGTTGGCGATGAAGCGCTCGATCTGGTTTTCCACCACCGGGTGGCGGCCCTCGGTGATAGTGAGGCAGGACTCGGCCACCAGTTGCGGCGCGCACCAGTTGTGCTGCAGCGCGTGCTGGGTGAGGGCGGTCAGGGTATCGAGCTGGGCCAGCGCCTGCGCAATGGTTTGCAAGGTGCCGATGTGGGGCGCCAGGTCGAACAGCAATTGCTCGTACAGCAGTTTTTCCCGCACCAGGGCCTTGTCCTGGGCCGACAGGGCCTTGTCTTCAAACACTTTCAGCTCGGGCGTGATGTAGCGCTCGGCGTTTTTCAGGGTCTGGCGCCGGCGGTAATCGTCGGGCACCTTGTCGGTCTGGCCGTGCGTGACCTCGATATAGAAACCGTGCACCTTGTTGTACTCGACCCGCAAATTGGCGATCCCGGTGCGGGCCCGCTCGCGCGTTTCCAGGTCGACCAGAAACTGTCCCGCATTCTCCGACAGGGCGCGCAACTCGTCGAGTTCGGCATCGAAACCGCGCGCGAACACACCGCCATCGCGCACCATCGCGGCCGGCTCCGGCGCCACTGCGCGCGCCAGCAAGTCGAGGCAGTCGGTGGGCGTGGCCAAGGCCGCGTGCAACGCGGCCAGCAAACGATCCTCGCCTCCCTGATCGGCGCTGTAGCAGCGCAGCACGCCCTGGCGCAGGGTCGGCAACTGGCGCAAGCCGTCGCGCAGGGCGGCCAGGTCGCGCGGACGGGCCGAGAGCAGGGCGATGCGGGTTGTGATGCGCTCGATGTCAGGCACGTGCGCCAGGGTGGCGCCCAGCGCGCCGGCCGCGTCGCTTTGGGCCAGCGCGGCGATTGCCGCATGGCGCGCGCGCGCCACATGCTGGTCGCGCCGCGCATGGTGCAGCCAGTGCCGCAACAGGCGCGAACCCATCGCGGTGCGACAATGGTCGAGCAGCGAAAACAGGGTCGGCGACTCCTGGCCGCGGATGGTTTCGGTCAGCTCCAGGTTGCGCCGGGTGGCGGCATCGAGGCCGATGAATTCATTTTCATTCTCGGTCGACAGGGCGCGCACGTGCTGCAGGCCGCGCCCCTGGGTCGACTGGGCGTAGCGCAGCAGTGCGCCGGCCGCGCCAAAGGCTGCACCGAGGCCATCGGCGCCAAAACCGGTCAAGGTGGCCACGCTCAGCTGGTCGAGCAGCGCCTTGTGGCCGCCCACCACATCGAAGTGCCAGTCCGGCACCCGGCTCACGTTCGCGCCATCGTTAGCAGACAACAGGTCGGCACTATCGCCGCGCAGGATTTCGGCCGGCGCAATGCGTTCGAGTTCCTGCTGCAAGCGGTTGGTGACCGATTTGGCGTCGCCCGTGAACTCCATCAGCTTCAAGGCGCCGCTGGCCAGCGACAGCCAGGCCAGGCCGGCCGTGACCTGCTTGCGCTGGTTGATCAGGCATAGCGCCAGCAGGGGCCGTTCGGACTTCTCGGGTAGCAGGTCGGAATCGGTCAGGGTGCCGGGGGTCACCACGCGCATCACCTTGCGTTCGACCGGCCCCTTGCTGGTGGCCGGGTCGCCGATCTGCTCGCAAATGGCGACCGATTCGCCCAGCTTGACCAGCTTGGCCAGGTACGGGTCGAGCGAATGGAAGGGGATGCCGCACATCTTGATCGGGTTGCCGTTCGAGGCGCCCCGCTGCGTGAGGGTTATCCCGAGCAGGCGCGAGGCTTTTTCCGCATCTTCGAAAAACAGTTCGTAAAAGTCTCCCATGCGGTAAAACACGAGCATGGTCGGGTGCTCGCCTTTGATGCGCAGATATTGCTGCATCATGGGGGTGTGTTTTTCAGCGCTGCTGTTTTTTACTGCGGCCGCATTGATTTCTGTGGGAGTGGTAGTCATTTGTTCTTTTTCGATGATGCGATCAACATGCTGTGCTGCTCAAGGGCGCTATTTTACCGCTTTCGCGCGCGCGCTCAGGATGCGTGCTGAGCCTATCAATTAATAGAAGACAGCAGAGGGTAGGCCGATTCGCGTAGGGATTTCGCACTTGTCCCAAACTAGGCACGCGGATGGCACAAGCGGATTGTGGATGCCGGCAAGCTCAATGCACTGAAGACGAGCAAGCTAGGCCGCTGTCGATAGCGTCCGGTTCGCCAGCTCGCCATAGAAAACGAGCGCTGAGCCGCCCGCGTGCTTGGCCTGATACATGGCCTGGTCGGCGCTCTTGACCAGCATCTGCTCGTCTGCACCGTGCTCGGGATAGATCGCAATCCCGATGCTGGCTGAAACGTCCAGCGCGTGGCCGGCCAGCTGAAATGGCAGGTTGAGGGCGGCCAGGATTTTTTGCGCGACCGAGCGCGCCCCGAGTTCGCTTTCAATGCTCGGCAGCAGCAAAACGAATTCATCGCCGCCCACGCGCGCCACGGTATCGGAATCGCGTAAGCAACGCTGGGTCCGCACAGCCACTTCCTTCAAGAGCAAGTCGCCGACGTCATGCCCGAACAGATCGTTGACGCGCTTGAATTTATCGAGATCGAGAAACATTAGCGCCAGCTTGCTGTTTTCTCGCCGCGCCTTGGCCAGCGCTTGTTGCAGCCGGTCGTTCAGCAAAGCCCGGTTCGGCAAATCAGTCAACAGGTCGAAATGCGCAAGATGATGAAAGCGCTCGGCCGTTTTCTTGCGTTCGGTGATATCGCGCGCCGCCGCATACAGCATTTGCTTGCCGTCAATCACCACGCCGCACGTATGAATTTCCACATCGAAAATACTGCCATCGCGACGCCGATGCCTGGTTTCAAACAGTTCATCGGCGTCAACCATCCAGACCAGGCGTTCTTGTATCTCGTTGGCCGACCATCGCACATCCCATTGCGACACATGCATGCCTTGCAGTTGCAGCTGGGTGTATCCGAGCATGCGGCAAAATGCATCGTTGGCTAGCACCACCCAGCCTTCCTTGTCGAGCACGTGGATGCCATCGCTGGCGGTGCGCAGCAGCATCGCGTTCATCATGCTTTCGTGCTCGAGCGCCTGCTGCGCCTTGTTGCGTTCGATGGTGTCATGAAACGCCACTACCGAGCCCATCACCTGCCGGCCCTGGATGATCGGGGTGACGTTGACGGACACGGGCAGCATGCTGCCATCCTTGCGCCAGAACGCTTCGTTATGCGAGCGGAACGGCAAGCCGGTATCGATTACCCGCGCGATGTCGCATGCATGCGCCGGGTACGGCGTGCCATCGGCGCGCGAGTGATGCAGCAGTGTATGGCTATTTTGGCCGAGCAGTTCCGCCTCGGTCCAGCCGAGCAGGCGTTGGGTGGCGGGGTTGCAGAAGGTAATCACGCCACCTCGGTCGATCACGAACACGCCCTCGCCGATGGTTGCGGTGATCTCGCGCGAGCGCGCTTCGCTTTCCAGCAACGCCTGCTCGGCCTGCTTGCGGGCGCTAATGTCGTGCAGTATCGAATACTGTAAAACCTTGCCCTGATAGGCCAGCGGGCTGCTGAAAATCTCGACGTCGCGCAACTGGCCATTCTTCAACTTGTGTCGCCACTCGAGGTGAATGCTTGCTCCCGCACCGACCTGATGCGTTTCTATTGCGATGCGCTCGCGCGAGGAGATGTTGATTTCGGCGATGTTCATGGTGCGCAGTTGTTCCAGTCGGTAGCCCCAGAATGCGGCCGCTGCCATGTTGGCATCAACGATGCGGCCGCTGTCCGGGTCCAGCAGGTAAGCGATCGAGGTATTGTTCTCAAACATTTGGCGGTAACGCATTTCGCGTTCGATCAGTTCCAGATTTAGGGCGCGCGCAGCTTGGAGCGCGCGCTCCCTACCGCCCGTTAGCATCAGCGTCAGCAAGGTCAGAAGCAAACTGATGCTGATCCCGGAAACGGCGAGCATGCGCGGTGAGGCACGGTCCAGGCCGGCATCGAAGGCGGGCAAGGAGCCGATTCGCATGGTCCAGGTATGGTTGGCAATCGGAATCCGCTTGACCGTCTTGAACAGACCTGCGCCCGGCTTTCCTTCGGCGTAATTGTGATCAGGGTCGTACATGAGGGTGTCTGCCGACACCTTCTCGCCGTCAAATAGCTCGATATCGAGCTTGCTGGCTTGATCACCATGCAAGCCGTCCATCAGGTTGTTCATGCGAAACGGTGCGGAAACCCAGCCGATGATGGCGGCGCGGCGCGCGGCGATGCTGTCGTGCGGCGCGCCGTATTTGAAGACCGGCTGATACATCACGAACCCAGCCTGCGCATGGCCGGTGTTTTCCTGGGCCAGCCGCACCTTGCTGGAAATGACCGGCAGGTCGAGATCGCGCGCCTGATCCATGGCGGCGCGGCGCTCCGTTTCAGCATAGGGGTCGTGCCCGAAGGCGCGCCGGTTCAAGCCGGAAAATGGTTCGATGTAGATAACAGGCGTATAGATCACGCGTTCGCCATTGGGCACGATGCTATAGTCGGGAAACCCGGCGTTGCGGATGGCTGCGAGGTGGCGCTCTTTTTGCGCTGCCGGCACGATCTGAGCAAACGACAAGGCCTGAATGCCGGGATAGTTCTGATCGAGGCGCAATTTTTCGACGAAATGCCGGAATTCATCCCGGCCCATGAAATCGGCATGGGACATGAAGCCCTCGGCGCTGTGCAATACCTGCTTGTAGGCAGCCATGCGCTGCTCGATCCGCGAGCTCGCCTCCTGCACGCTGAAATCGAAACTTGCCTGCAATTCATGGAGCGCGTGGCGCGCGCTGCTGCGCCATAACTGGTGCGTCACGGCCAGGCTGATGGCCAGTACCAGTACCGCCAGCAGATGGCAATTGCGGCACCGGCGTAATTCCAGCGCCGGGAGCGTGGTCGCGGACGGCGTGGGAACAGCTGGTTGGGGCGAAATGTAATCGTTCATCGAAGAGAACCGTATTTTCTGCACAAGCGAGACTGCATCCGGTAGTCCGAGCGGGACGCATACCGGGAGAATCTTTAATATCAAAACTGCTGTAGCAATTATTTCTCAAGCACGCAGCAACCGTTCTCCGGCGCGCAGGCTGAGGGGTGAACACAACGCTTAATTTCAGCAACGATGTTGCGAAGAATTATTCCTTATCATACCCCCTTTTGTTATAACTTATAAAGCAATATGTCCTCTCGGATATATTAAACTCTGGTTAACTATTTAGTCCACCACCGAAAGCAATCACCATCAATCACCATCAGGCTCGCGCCCCAGTCCATGAGGCGATGGTGTGCACGGCGCCGTTGCGGCACGGTCGCGCACGTGATGCACTCTTCGCGTAAAATGAAATATTACACTGAAGCAATGGACAGCTCTCATGCAAAGTCTCCAAGCGTCACTCGAACCGTGCCCTGCAGCCGTCGGCATCAGGCTATCGGAGTTGATTGGCGCGCTCAGCCATGCGCTCGACATCACCGAAGGGCAGCCCGAGGGGCACTGCATACGCTGCTGCTGGATTGGCATGCACATCGGGCGCGAGATCGGCCTGCCGGACGATCAGCTGTGGGATCTGTACTACACCTTGCTGCTCAAGGATTTGGGTTGCAGCAGTAACGCGGCCCGCATCTGCGCGCTGTACCTGACCGACGACCTCAACTTCAAGCGCGACTTCAAGACCGTGGGCGACAGTCTGCCCCAAGTGCTGCAATTCGTTCTCAAGCACACCGGACTCAAGGCCGGACTGGCCGAGCGGTTTCGCAGTGTGTTCGCGATCTTGCGCGATGGCAGTCAAATTGCCCACGAATTGATCGCCACCCGCTGCCAGCGGGGCGCCGAAATCGCCCGTCTGCTGCGTTTCTCGGAGGGCGTGGCCGGCGGTATTTACAGCCTGGACGAACACTACAACGGACAGGGCAAGCCGGACGGCTTGGCCGGCGACGCCATTCCCGTGTATGCCCGCATTGCATTGCTGGCGCAGGTGATCGACGTGTTTCTCACCGCCGACGGGGCGCAGGCAGCACGCGCCGAAGTACGCCTGCGTGCGGGCCGCTGGTTCGACCCACAACTGGTGCAGGCCTTTGAACGCGTGGCGCAAACGAGCGCATTCTGGAGCACGCTGGCCTCGCCCGACATTAGCGAGGCGGTGCTGGCGCTGGAACCGGCAAGCCACGAAGTGGCGCTGGACGACGATTACCTGGACGACATCGCCAGCGCTTTCGGCCAGGTCGTCGATTCCAAGAGCCCTTACACCAGCGGCCATAGCGCCCGGGTGGCCTTGTATGCCGATATGATTGCCGAACAGCTAGGCATCTCATTGGAGCGCCGCCGATGGCTCAAGCGCGGCGCATTGCTGCATGATGTGGGCAAGCTGGGCGTGAGCAACAGCGTGCTCGACAAGGCTGGCAAGCTTGACGCGGACGAGTGGGAGGCCGTGAAGCGGCATGCCGCTTATACCGAAACCATCCTCGCGCGCATCGGCGCTTTCTCCGAACTGGCGCGCGTGGCCGCTGCGCACCATGAGCGGCTGGACGGCGGCGGTTATCCGCGCGGCTTGCGCTCTGACGAGATCAGCCTCGAGACGCGCATCATTACCACCGCCGATATCTTCGACGCGATTACCGCCGAGCGCCCCTACCGCGGGGCGATCCCGGTGCCGCGCACGCTCGACATGATGGCAGAAACGGTGGGCAGCGCGATCGATGCGCAATGCTTCGAAGCACTCAAGGCGGCGCTGGCGCGCTTATCCCCGTTGGCGCTGGCGTTGCCAATGTCACGCTGAGCGGGGTGGGGTGGGGCGGTTCAGCAGGTCCAACGCGGATTAGATTTGGATGATTCCACTGGCGATGCCTCACCTGAGATCAGCAAGCGGCGGCCTTTCCACGCAGCTGCCGTTGCCCGAACCAGAAGTAGCACAGAAGTGCTGCACTAAACGTATTCTACGGAGCTGACCATGTCCACGACAACGATCCGCTTGCCGGATGATCTTAAATCCCGGCTCGCCGCAGCAGCTGAGCGCGCCGGCACCACTGCACACAGTTTCATCTTGGATGCAATTGCCGAGAAAACAGACTTTGACGAAAGGCGCAGTGATTTCCATACACTTGCGCAACAGCGCTACGCGACAATCATCGCGTCCGGCAAGACAATCGCCTGGGATCAAATGCGTCTTTATCTCGAAGATCGAGTTGCAGGAAAGAAGGTTTCACGCCCGACAGCCAGGAAGTTGGCGCGCTAGCGATGTCGCGAATCGAGTTGGCTCCAGAGGTCGGTGATGACCTTGACCGGATTCTTGATCATCTTGCAACGCATGAGGTTGATGATATTCCGTCGCGCATCGATGAAATCATTCACGCCATCTCTGTACTCGGCCTCAATCCACTAATAGGAAGGCCTGTCCACGGCGAGAAGAGGGAGCTGATTATCGGACCACGATCTGGAGGATACGTGGGGTTGTATCGCTACGTTTCTGAGATCGATACGGTTCTTGTGCTCGCTGTGCTTGGACAAAGGGAAGCTGGCTACAGAGGGTGAGCCTGATTGAGGTCAGAGTTCGACGTTGAAATAAGATTCATGTAAAATGAATCTTTAAGTGAGCCAGAAATTTGTAAGAGGTATCCGAATGGCCAAGAAATTTCCCGTCAATCCAAAGCACCCCGAGCGCCTCTGCTGGGGGTGCGACAAGTACTGCCCAACCGATTCGCTGGCCTGCGGCAACGGTTCGGAGCGCACGCAGCACCCGGTTGAGCTGTTCGGAGAGGACTGGCTCGATTGGGGCATCGACGCCGTGCCGCCGACGCCGGAGCAAACTACCGACCACTGACGCCCGCTCAAACCTGCGATTCGGAACACCTGTGGTTGCCATCGCGGCACTAGTTACAAACTGTGCCACCGGTCCGTTTGCAAAACGCCATGCGGACCGCTCTGGAGGGCGATTCAAGTCCTTTGCGAATGTGGGAATCGCTGAGCAGAATATCCCTGTTTTCCGCCAGTTTAAGTAAAACAGCTTCCTCAGAGTTTTGAATGGCCATGTCAATGAATGGCTTCAAATATGCTGCGCCGGCAGTGCTTTTCCTCAGCAGGGTCGCGGGGATGTTTGGATTCTTATCAAGCAATATGCGTTCAAAACGCCATTGAGTGAGGGCGTAGTCCGCGCGCCTGATACACCGGTCGCGCACGGAAAAATCAATATCAATCGTGCAACCGTCAAATTGATCTGGCGATAAAACGACGTCTTTTCGCTGAATGAATGCCGAGCGCACTATCGAGTCTGGATCTTTAAGACCTCGGTTTATTTGCGCTTGCGCCGGTGTAAATTTGTCTTCGAATGCCCAGCCGCGCCGCGTCACCACATTGTCGCTGGTCAGTCCTTTTTCGATTTGATCCGGCGTACGAATGCCGGCCAGGCTGCGGTACCAAAATGCGATATGTTCGTCCGGATCGTTAATTTTCCTTGCGATCTGCGCATCGCTGAATATCATGTCTTTGCGTCGCAACAGGCCTACTTGAACTTGATGATCGGGATCATTCAAAATCTTCTCGATCTGTGCTGCCGTTGGAGTGAAAAAATGATTCATTGTGAAATTGCGCCTGACCTCCACAGATCGATGGTTGATCAATAATTCCACCAATCCGCTGGTAAGTGCGGGCAAAACACGCAATGCACTGCTGATCGCGGAGTCCGGTTCAGTTTGAATGATCTGCGCCATCAGTGATAGCGCCTGACCGTCGCCCGATCGTAATACAGCCGTTCTGCGCACTAATGGGAAAGGGCTCGATTTGAGCGTCGTGATTTGCGAAGGCGTCAATTCATTGAACCGTGTGAGCAGCAAGGACTGCAAGACAGGTTCATCTTTTGAAAGTACAAGGGTTTCGAGCTGTGCGGCAGACAGCTTGACTGTTTTATTGGCTAGTATCGATTGAACGATATGTTCGCGCGCCACCTTGGACTGAAGGAGAAGGGCAACTTGTTCATCGTCCAGATATGCGTATCTGGCTATATATCCAAGCTTCGACTGGGATTTCGTTTCGATGACTTTATCGACCCATTCTTTTGGCATTTTTTCCTGTTTTTCTAGCACTGAGGCAATTTCTTTTTCAGTCGGCCGCGCTTCGTCGTCCCCCAACGATGTGACAGCGCATACGAGCGATGTGCCGGATCCGGCGTTCGTTCCGGATGCGCCTTTCGATACAAGCCCGAAATCGAACTGCCCTGCCGTCACAAAAATTGCGATTGCCTCGTCGGGTGTTTTGATCCTTGCTTCGTAAGATTTACCCGAAATTTGGCCCGCCATGGTGTCGCCGATTTTAAGCGAGTAACCCAGGGTCTTAAGTTGTTTCAAGAGCGCGTCTGGATTGATCGTGCTTCCAAAAGACACCATACCCAAAAAACCCTGCGTTCCTAATATCTCAATGCGTTCAAACGAATTGCCAAAAGCGTTGAACCGTCCGACGTATACTTCACTTTCTAGATCATTTCGTTGCGTCAAACGCTTGCCGCCTTTCAAAGCAAGCGTCATGGACGAAGGCAGGTCATTTCTGGTTGACGCCAAGAATGATTTGCATAACATCAAGTCTTGCAATGCACTGCGCTGGGTCGTTTGCGCTGCGACATTAGCGCTGCAGGACGCGGAGATGAAGCCAAGAGCGACCCAGGAAATTATTTTTATTTTCATAGCGGTACTGGCAAATGGAATAGCGAAGGTGAATTTTGATGGTCGGGAGCGTTTGGCTCGTCAGTGCTGGAAATACCAGTAACCGTAGTTGACCCACTGCGTCAATGCGGCCACGAACGCGGGCCGTTCCAGCCATGGCTTGAGCAAGGCATGGCTCAAGCACTCGTTGTCGCACAGCGCAAGCACGGCGCCATGGCAGGCGCCCCCGAATTCGAAACGCTCGCCTTCGATGTAGCACACGCCCTGTGCGACGGTCTCGTCGACATAGAAACAGCGCAAGCCGCCGATCCGGGTCAGGCTTTGGCGCGCCAATTCATCGACCAGCTCGGCCTCGCTGAACGGTTGTTCTAGCTCTTGCAGATCGAGCGGGCACTTGGTCTTGGACAGGTAGCTGCCGGCAAAATCGGCGAGCAAGGCGTCGTCGTCCAGCACCGCCCGGAGGTGAGCCTTGATCCGTGCGAAATCGCTGGCGTCGATGCGGCCCTGGTTGTGGTGTATCGGGCGTTTCGGGTCGCAAATGAGCGCGCTGCCGAGCTCCTGGTCGATCATGTAGTCGGCCAGGCCGCTGAGCATATCCCTGGCCGATTTGGCCCGGAATCCGACCGAGAAGCTCATCGAATGTTCGAGCGTGACGCCGTCATGGGGAAAACCGGGCGGGATGTATAGAATATCGCCGGGCAGCAGCTCGACATCGATGATCGCCTCGAACGGATCGGTATGCAGCAGCGCCGCGTGGGCCGCGAACTGGCGGTGGTTGCCTAGGTCGCCGACGCGCCAGCGGCGCCGTCCCGAGCCTTGGCAGATGAAGACATCGTACAGATCGATATGCGGCCCGACCCCGCCCCCCGGGGTGGCATAGCTGATCATCACGTCGTCCAGGCGCCATTTCGGGAGGAAGGAAAACGGTTCGACCAGCGCGGCCACTTCGGGCGACCAGTGATTGACCGCCTGCACGATCAGGGACCAGTCGCGCTCGCCCAGGCGCTCGTACGACTCGAACGGGCCGACCTCGGCCTGCCATTGGCCGTCCGTTCGATACACCAGGCGCGATTCGACCTGTTCTTCGCACGCGAGGCCGGCCAGCTGGTCCGGGCTGATCGGATCGGAGAAGTGTTGAAAGCCCTGGCGAATCACCACCGGCTTTTGTTGCCAGTAGTGCTCAAGAAAGTGTTCGAGGGAAAAATCGGCGAGATGAAGTTTGAACATGGTGGGCAAAGTGGAGAAATGAGCTCGATGTTGTACCACCGATGGGGCCGCGCAGATATCATGTGGATCAAGAAATGCTGGATCGAGACAGGGACGAAACGGTGGTTGCTGAAGCTGGAGGCCGCATATTACTAGAGGTCCAACGCTGCGCCGGTCATCCGACCTATCAGCGTATATTGGTGTAGAC
>JANPCW010000130.1:0-3640 GCA_031431155.1 Janthinobacterium sp.
GGCAGCGCAGCGGCGTGGCACGGGTGTGGGTTGGCGCAAGCGTTGCCCGTCGCCGGCGCAACGAATTTACCGGTAACCGCCTTTGCCGCCTTGCTGGAAGCCTTGCCTGAGTTGGTGCGCCCGTCCGAGCTGCCTGGCGAGGAGTTTGTGCTTGCGAACGGTTCGCCCGATGCGCGCTTGGCCAGCGAATGGGAACCGGTGAGCGCAGACAAGCTCGATGGTTTGCGCGGGGGCTTTGATACCGGAACCGGTCTGTTGGTGTCGTTTGGTATCGAACGGGTGGTCTCGGTCAATGGCAACCTCGTCAGCAACACCAGCTTTAATATTCCTGATGTCGCCAACCTCACGCCAGAGCGAGCGAAGCTGGCGGCGGTCGCGTTGTCAACGATAGCCTTGGTTCAAATTGGCCCGGGCAATAGTGTTCAACCCGGCGTGACAACGTCCTTGGGTGCAGGGCTGATCATCCAGAACACGTTGAACGATCAGGTTATCCGCAGCCAAACCGTCATCAATACCAGCGTCAACAGTCTCGGGCTGCTGAAAGCGATGAATGTCGAGGGCGTCTTGAGGGATGCGCTGGCCAACGCCATTAGCGTGAAGTAGCCGGGGCCAGCGGCCCAGCATTGACGGTCGAGGGTCGAGGGCCGAGCGTCGCGCCTGGCCAGGCCGTTAGAAATTCGTCGGCACCCTGACTGTGAGCGATACATCTGGCGTATCGCGCGTCAGGCCCGCACCCACCGAGACGTTCAAGGTTTTCTTCTCGCTGAGCCGGTACGAAAATCCCAGCAATAGCGTGCCGAGTTGGGTTCTGACCGAGCCGGTAACCGATTCCCCGTTTTGCCTGGTGCGAGCAATTGAGTTGTGGTCATAACCGAGGCTGACGGACGCCTTTTCGTTTAATGCCAGTCCCATCCCGAAATTGAAACCGATCACGCCTCCCGGCTCGATGCTGCCCAGCACTTCCGTGTCGCCAGCCTGGATCTTGCGGGTAACATTGCTACGTTTGAAGTTATGCAAATAGCTGATGCTACCGAAAAAAACCGCCGGGTCGGATGGGAACAACCAGGTCAGGCTGGGCTGGATCGAATAGAATCCCGAGCCCGTCGGCAAGTCCAGGGGCAAACCGGTGCCGGTCACGTTTTCGCCGACGCAGCGCTTGCTGCAATCGGTGACCACGCTAAAAGGGTCGCGGCCGGTGCGCGACTTGAAGCGCAGTCCGCCGACGTAAAAGGGCTTGTCCGCGCCGCCATCGTTGAGCTGGTAGCGCGCAGCCAGTTCCACGTCGCCGATTGCCTTGCCGCTCGTTTCAAACACCCGCTCAACGAAGGAAGTCTTGAGGAATTCGCGGCTGATGGTGGAATCGGTGCGATAAACGTACGGCACTCTTGCCTCGACTTCCAAGCGGTTGGAGAGACCCATGCGGCCGGTGAGGGCCGCAGTCAGTGTATTGCGTTTGACTTCCCGCACATCGATCAGGCCGATCAAGATGGCTGGAATGATTGCAAAACCGATCACGGCAACCCGATTGCTCGACGAATAGCCATACTGGAGCGCTGGCTCGAGCACGTATTTCCCCTTTGGCGTGAGCACCCCCGGTTGCTCGAAAATGGGCGCGACTTCGGGCGGCCGGCCATCCTTGGCGGGCGCTTTCCCAACCGCCGCGCGGCGTGGACTATCTTGCGCCACTTGTGGCGCTGCACCTCCCTGGCCGGTGCCACGCTGTTGCTCCAATGCATCGATGCCCACCGCATCGCTCACGTCGCGAATCCTGAGTTCCTGCGCGCGCACGGACTCGCTAAGCGATTCAAGCAGTTTCTGCTGGTTGGACAGCTGCTTTTTCATCGATTCGAGCTCCTTGCTCAGCTCGGCCCGCGCTGCGGAACTCGGTTTGGCCTGTCCGTGCGCCATACCGGCCGCCAATACAATCGAACAGCCCACCGTGCCGATCTGAAAAAAGTGTTTTTGTGGCATAGCTTTCTCCTGTCTGTCAGGAGATGTTAGTGAATCCGCAAGGCAAGGCATTGCGCGTGGTCAAGCGCCCTGATCTGTTGACGTTTTTTGACAACAGGTCCGCGCCCGACATCTGGCGGGTCGACCGACCGGTGCGTTCAGGTGTGTGCGTGCAGGCGCGATGGCGGTCACAACCGGCTGGAAAGCCGACCGGCCAAGAGGTATAATTTTGGCGCGGCGGCGAGGCACTCCACTCTTGGCAAACGGATAATGAGAATGCAATTGAACACCGACTACATCGGCTTTGCCGCCGCCATTTGCACCACCGGCGCATTCATCCCACAGGTGCTGCTGGTCTGGCGCGAGCGCGCTGCTGCCGGGGTATCCTCGGGCATGTACGCAATCTTTATTTGTGGCGTCGCGCTCTGGCTTGCCTACGGCATCATGCTGGGCGCGTGGCCGGTCATCATCGCCAATAGTGTCACGCTGCTGCTCGCGAGCAGCATTCTGCTCATGAAATGGCACTTCGAGCGCGTTCCGGCCTAGCCATCCCTTTACCCGACTGCGCTAAAGAAACGCATCATCTCGCGGCTGGCGTCCGGGCCTTTGGCATCGGTGTAGCTACCACGCCCGCTGCCGCCGGACCAGGCATGGCCGGCACCATGGATCACCCAGTGTTCGGCCAGCGGCGCGCCGTCCGCTTGCTGGTGCGTCGTTTGGGTGTACGCGCGGCCGTCCGGCACCCGGCCTTGCCGCACCTTGACACCGGTGTCGGCTGCCGTGGCAGACCCTTGCGCCATCAACTGGTCGCCATTGCGCGGATGCACGGTGGTGTCCCGGTCGCCATGAAAGACGATGATCGGAATGCCGTTCGTTGCCTGGTTGGCCTTCTTCGCGCGCGCCTTCGTCCCGGTGCCGCCTTTCATCGCGGCCAGGGCAGACGGCAGATCGTGCGCTGACGCAAACGGCAGGCCCGAATGCACGCCAACGGCCGCATACAGTTCCGGGTAGAGCGTGCCCATGATGATGGCCATTGCGCCCCCTGCCGACAGGCCGGCGACATAGACCTGTTTTCGGTTGACAGGGTAGCTCTCCATGACCTTGCGCGTGATCCCCGCGATGATGGAGGGCTCGCCCTGTTCGCGTTGCTGGTCCGATGCGCTGAACCAGTTCCAGCATTTGGAATGGTTGGCAGCCGCTGTCTGCGCCGGGTAGACCACGAAACACTGCTTTTCTTCCGCTAGCGCGTTCATTTGCGTGCCGGCGGCAAAGTCATCCGGATTTTGGGTGCAGCCGTGTAGCATCACCAGCAGCGGCAATGCCTGGCCCCGGTAGTTGCTGGGAATGTAAAGCTTGTAACTTCTGGTGCCGGCGTGGTTGGTATATGCGCCATCAATGAATTGACCGTCCAGCACGCTGTCGGCGGCCGGCGGAGCGTAGGCGGGCGGTGTGAACCCGGGAATCTCAAACCCGCTTCGGTGTGCGCCATTCGATACGCCGAGGCGATCGAGCAGATCGGCGACGAAGTCTTTCGGCAGCGCGCCTGGCGCCGTTTCAGGCTGCGTGCGCTCAGTCGATGCGGCACCGGCTGGGGGTGGATTGATGTCACGCAGCGGGCGCGCGCCTGGGTTAGCGCCAGGGGCCGCCGTGTGACCCGTACCCATGCCCCGGACTCCCTGCAGAGCTTGCT
>JANPCW010000131.1:0-1996 GCA_031431155.1 Janthinobacterium sp.
CATTGTCGTTCCCATGGCTTATTTGAGCTTCGGATCAAGCGCATCGCGCAGCGCGTCGGTAAACAGCGAGAACGCCGTCACCAGCACCGCCATCGCGGCTGCAGCAGCGGTCAATTGCCACCACTTGCCAAGGATCAGTTCATTTTGCGCCTCGTTGAGCATGCTGCCCCACGACACGACACCGACCGGCACCCCGAACCCCAGGAAGCTTAGGATCACTTCGGCCTTGATGAACCCGACCACCAAAATCGACATCTGCACCAGCGCCACGTGGCTGACATTGGGGAAAATGTGCGAAAACATCTTGCGCCAGTTCGATGCGCCGATCGCGTCGGCCGCCATCACGTATTCGCGCGCCTTGTGCTTCATGTACTCGGCACGAATCAGGCGGTACGGCCCGGTCCAGCCGGTCAGGCCGAGAATGAGGACAATGGTGGTCACGCCCTTTTGCTGCAGCACGGCGGCCACCGTCAAAATCATCAGGATCGACGGGATCGAGGTGAAGATGCTGTAGAACCAGTTAAAGAAGTCATCGATCCATCCGCCGAAATAGCCGGAAAATGCGCCGAACAAGGTGCCCAGGACCACGGCCAGCAGCGCCGCAATCAGGCCCACCACGATCGAGGTTTCGGCCCCCTTGATGGTCTTCTTGAGGACGTCATGACCCCATTTATCGGCCCCGAATGGCAGCGTATCGCGCTTGACGGCATTGGTCGTCGCGTTCGACTTCATCCCTGCCCGCAACTGTGCGATGTCGGCGGCCAGCGGATCCTCCACGCCGTACATGTCGATCTGCGGCGCCGGGCTGCCACCCAGTTCCGCCTTCAATTGGCGAATATCTTCGGCCAGCGGATCGAGCACGTTGACGGGGGTCGCTTCCGTGCTTTTCAGCGCGGCGACCTGGCCACGTTCAACGCCATTTTGTGCGCCGGCAAAACTTGGCGGCGCGTAGCTGACGCCGACTTCATCTTCCCAGTCGGACACGATGGCGCCGCTCGACGAGAGCACCAGCATGCAAAGGAACAGCGCCACGACCGACAGCGACAGCATCGCGATCTTATCGCCGCGCAGTCGGCGCCAGGCAAGCGCCCATAAGCCCGGCGAGGTGTGATTATTCAACATTGACGACATGGGAAATCCTTACTTCAGTTGAACGCGTGGATCGACCGCCTGGTACATCAGGTCAGTGAGCAAATTGAACACCATCGTGGCAGCGGCGACATACACGGTAATCGCCTTGATCACCGGAAAATCGCTGCGCTCGACGGCCAGGATAACTTCGCGCCCGATGCCCGGGATACCAAAAAACCGTTCCAGCAGGAAGGCGCCGATCAGCAGCGCCGGCAGGTTGGCCATCACGTGCGTGATGATCGGAATCGAGGCATTGCGCAGCACGTGCACCCACATGATGCGGCGTTCGTTCAAGCCCTTGGCGCGCGCGGTGCGCACATAGTCCTGATTCACTTCATCGAGCACGAAGGTGCGATACAGGCGCAGGGTCGGCGCGATCGACACGGCCAGCCCGATCAGGATCGGCAGGGTCGAGTAGCGCAGCAAGTTTTCGAAGAAGCTGTCGCCCCAGCCTTGCACCGGGAACAGGCCCAGTTTGTAGGCGAAGCCATACTGGAACACGATGATGTAGACCAGGATACTGATCGACATCCCCACCGTGCAGGCGATCATCACGGCGCGGTCGGTCAATGAGCCGCGCACGAACGCGATGGCCAGCGCCAGCGCCACGCCAAAGAAGGTTTCCAGGATGGTCAGTGGAATGAGCACCGTCAGCGACGGCCCGAGGCGGGTGGTAATGATGTGGGAAACCGCTTCCCCGGTGCTCCAGCTATTGCCAAAGTCGAAGGTGACGATCTGCTTGACGAAGATCCACAGCTGAACGAAGTAAGGCTGGTCGATTCCCAATTGCTTGCGGATATTGGCGATCTGCTCGGCATTCGACATTTTCCCCGCGAGGATATAGGCCGGGTCGCCGCCGACCCAG
>JANPCW010000132.1:0-2122 GCA_031431155.1 Janthinobacterium sp.
GGCGGCTCGGCCATCATCAACTATGTGGCCAAGGTACTGGTGGGGACCATGGACTGGGGCTTGAACGTGCAGCAGGCGATCAGCCTGCCCAACTTTGGCAGCCGCAACGGGCCGACCGAACTGGAAGCGGGCCGGGTACCCGAGGGCCTGGTCGAAGCGCTCACAGCGAAGGGCCATCAGGTGCGCGTGATTGAACAAAACTCCGGCCTGCAAGGCATCATGCGCTTGACGATCCACGGCCGTGACATGTGGTTCGGCGGCGCCGATCCGCGCCGCGAAGGCGCGGTGCGGGGCGACTGAACGGCATGAAAAAAAAGCAGCAACGATTTGGGTGCGATGGAAGGTATGTTTAAGCTGCAATGGGTGCAAAAATACACAATGGCCTCCCCAAGACGGCGCAGACCCTGCTAATCTTGCCGAATGGGAACTGAAACGAAAACAGGCTTGATCTTGACCGGAGGCGGCGCCCGCGCCGCCTACCAGGTGGGGGTGTTGCAGGCGATCTCAGAGATCCTGTGGGCGGCCGGCTGGCCGCCTGCGCGCAATCCGTTCGACATCATTTGCGGCACCTCGGCCGGCGCGATCAACGCCACCGCGCTGGCCTGCCACGCCGACCATTTCGGCGTGGGCGTGCAAAAGCTGCTGGACGTCTGGCAGCATATCAACGTGGCCCAGGTGTACCGCGCCGATTCGCTGGGCGTGATCCGCTCGGGCGCGCGCTGGCTGTCGCTGCTCTCGTTCGGCTGGCTGCTGCGCACATGGCGCGCCGCGCCGCCCAACTCCCTGCTCGACAATACGCCGCTGGCCGGTCTGCTGCACCGGATACTGGACTTGCCGCGCCTCGATGCCGTGCTGCAGAAGGGCGCGCTGCATGCGCTGGCCGTGACCGCCTCGTCCTACACCTGCGGGCAGCACATCACGTTCTACCAGAGCGCCGTCGCGATCGCGCCCTGGGTGCGGATGCAGCGCGTCGCCCTGCAGGATCAGATCGGGGTGCAGCATTTGCTGGCCTCGGCGGCTCTGCCGTTCATTTTCCCGGCGGTGCCGCTGTACATAGGCGGGCAGCGCGAATATTGCGGCGACGGCTCGATGCGCCAGCTGGCGCCGATCTCGCCCGCGATCCACCTGGGCGCGTCCAGGGTGCTGGTGGTGGGGGCCGGCCGCCTGGCCGAGCCCGGGCACCCGGCGCCCGAGGCGGCGCGCTATCCGAGCCTGGCGCAGATCGCCGGCCACGCCCTGTCCTCGATCTTTCTCGATAGCCTGGCGGTCGACATCGAACGCCTGAACCGGATCAATCTGACCTTGTCGATGCTGCCGGCAGAGTACCGCGACAAGACGCCGTTGAAATCGATCGAGCTGTTGGTGATCGCGCCGTCCGAGCGGCTCGACGACATCGCCAGTCGCCACGTGGCCAGTTTGCCGACGCCAATCCGCACCATGCTGGCAGGGATAGGCGCGACCGAAGCGCGCGGCGCGGCGCTGGCCTCCTACCTGTTGTTTGAAGCGAGCTACACCTGTGAACTGATCCGCCTGGGCCAGCGCGACACCCAGGCCCGCCGAGCCGATGTGCTGGCGTTCTTCGGCGTCTGATGCGGTACTCTTGGAATTGGGCGCGGCGCCATTTTTTGTTTGGGGAATTGAATGCTGGATGTGTTGAATGATGCTTGATGCTATGCGCAGGCCGGCCGTGAGCGGGCAGCCGATCCGTCGCCTGTATCTTTTTCTGCTGCTGCTTGGCTGCCTGCTGTGTTCCAGCAGTTGGGCTGCGTTGCCGCGCACGCTGCGTTTCGAGCAGCTCAATGTCGAGCATGGCATGGCCCAGGAGTCGGTGCTGGCGATGGTCCAGGATCAGCGCGGCTTCATGTGGTTCGGCAGCCAGGCGGGCCTGTCGCGCTACGACGGCTACCGCATCACCACCTACAAAAACGTGGCGGACGAGCCGCGCAGCTTGGCCAACAATTGGGTCCGGGTGCTGCATGTCGATCGCCGCGGCCAGTTGTGGGTGGGCACCGACGGCGGACTCGATCGCTTCGACCCGGCGACCCAGAGTTTCACCCATTTCGCGCCGCCCGAGCCGGCCAATCGCGGCAATGGCAATCGGCATGTGCGCGCCGTCGTCGAC
>JANPCW010000133.1:0-6554 GCA_031431155.1 Janthinobacterium sp.
TGCTGTCGATGGCGTTCCACCCGCAATATGCCGTCAATGGTTACTTCTTCATCTATTACACTGACCTTCTTGGCGACATCGTGATCGAACGCTGGACTGTCTCGCCGACCAATCCGAACCTGGCAGATGGCTTTTCCGGCCTGCGCATCATGACCATCGCGCACGCCACGTTCAGCAACCACAATGGCGGCTTGCTCGCTTTCGGCCCGGACGGCTTGCTGTACATCGGCACCGGCGACGGCGGCGGCGGCGGCGATCCCTTGGGCAATGGCCAAAACCTCAACTCCCTGCTCGGCAAGCTGCTGCGCATTGACATCAACGCATCTTCGCTGGCTCAGCCATATGCGATCCCCCCGGAAAATCCGTATCGCGCCCAAGTGGGCCGGCGCGGTGAAATCTGGGCTGCGGGCTTGCGCAATCCATGGCGCTTCGCTTTCGACGCGGTCGCGAGCCGGATCTATATCGCCGACGTGGGGCAGGACCTGCGCGAAGAAGTCGACGTCGCCAGCATCGGCGCGGCGGGCAATAACTATGGCTGGAACACCATGGAGGGAACGCTGTGCTTCACGAGCACCAGTTGCGACCGGCAAGGGCTGACCCTACCCGTGTTCGACTATGAGCACGCGCAAACTAAGGGCTGTGCGATCACCGGCGGATATGTGTATCGCGGCGCGGAGATTCCAGAGTTGTCCGGGCGCTATTTCTATTCCGATTTTTGCGGCGGCTGGCTAAGAAGTTTTGTTTACTTGAACGGAGCGGCCTCCGACCACGTAGACTGGGGCATTTCCGCTATCGGTCCCATTGTCTCGTTTGGCCAGGATGCCAGGAACGAGCTGTACCTGTTATCGGCTGAGGGCGGCGTGTACCGGATCGTTCGACGGTAAGACCGGACGGTGGTGGCGGGCCGCGGAGGGCTAAAATGACCTTCTCCGCCCTGCGCGCCGCTTTCGCGGTGCCCACCAACATTTGTGAGACCACTATGGCACGTCTGAAACTCGACTTCCCCGAAGACCAGTATTATTACTCCACCCAGTTGACGGTTCGCGTCACCGACATCAACGGCGCCAACCACCTTGGCAACGATTCGATGATATCGATGATATCGGAGGCGCGAGCGCGCTTCCTGTTTGAGTTTGGCGTGCGGGAGACCGAAGCGAACACCGAAGGCATCATCGTCACCGATCTGGCCACCACCTATAAAGCCGAAGCGCACGCGCGCGACCAGTTGCTGTTTGAAGTGGGGGTCATGGACTTTAACAAGTACGGTGGCGACATCACCTTCCGGGTGACCCGTCCGCGTGACAAGGCGCTCGTCGCCATGGCCAAGTCTGGCTTTGTCTTTTTCAATTACCAGAGCACGCAGGTGGTGCCCATGCCTGAGGAATTCCGCGCCAAGTTCCGGCTGGTCAACTGGCTCGATTGATGCGAACACGTGCAAGGCCACAGGGCGCAGCCCTGCAGCGCGTCAAGCGATACGGCGCGGCGCTCAGCCGGAACGCTTTATGCGAAACTTTTCAGCGAACCAGTCGTCGATCATTTGCTTTTCATAACGCAGGCTGTCGCCAGTCGAATATTTGTTGAGCCGGCTCAGATACGCCATGTTCGACAAATGTTCGTCACCGCTACTGACCACCTGGCCGTTCGACTCGAGCGTGTAGCGCAAATGCATGTGTGGCCAGTCGGCGCCACCTCTCAATACCCGAATATCGTAGTACCTGCGCGACGGCTCATATCGCCCCGCCAGATCGATATCGAGTATTTCGATCTTCAGATTCTGATCCGCAGGCAATGCCGCCGCTTTCCTGGCAAAGTGCGCCTGGATCTCCGACACCATCCAATCCCTGTCATACGATCGATATGAATAAAAATCGGTAAAGTTTTCTGGATGGGCCATCGTAACGGTCACGTTTGCCAAAGCGCTCGTGGCCGACACCAACAAAAAAACCGCCAGCGTGCCCGCTTTCGACAATTTTTTCATTTCAGCTCCTTTCGAACACCGGCCCGTACAGGTCTGCCGTGGCGCACGAACCGTATATGCTAAATATACTCTTTTTTTGGGACCGTTTCACCCCTTGGGTCAGGTCCGGAAGGCGGAATCGGACTGACGCGGCTATCGGTCGGGCCAGCTCGAAAACCGCTTATGCCCCGGGCTTGCGGAACGCGTCATCGATCCAGGCGGTGGCGGTGGCGACCGTCAGTTTGAAGGTCGGCGCGATGCGGACTTGGGCCAGCTGCTCTCCGTCCTGGTCGATCGCCGTCAACAGCGCGTAAGGATCGTCTTCGTCCGGCACGATCTCGAGCGCGACCTTGATCTGGCACGAATCGAGGTTCACGAACACACTCTTATTGAGCGTGGCGTGCAATTGCTGCTCGTGGCGGCGCAACACTTCCGATGCGGTTTTGACCAGCGTGCTGAAGGCCGACGCATCGAGCGGTTTGGGGTTCTTCTTGTCGCGCCCCATGGTCCAGGGGCCGACCAAGGCCGGTTCCGGTTCGCCATCCTTGATCATCGCAACGGCCCAGCCCTCATCGTCGTCGTTCTTGATCACGCGCGCGGTCCAGCCGTTGCCGACCCACAGGCGCGGCTCCTGCACTTTGACGTCGTCGTCGGGTTCGGAAAAATCAGGGGATGCGGTGCTCATCGGGGGGCTTTACTCATGGGAAACGATAGTGCCCGCCATCATAGTCCAGTTTGGAGGAACCGGCCATGCGGTACTACGGCAAAATGCGCCAACCCCGCTGGCGCGTACTGACATCCCGTGATTAGCGCGTCTAAATACGCATCTAAACCAGCATCGCAGGGCGCTGCGAAGGCGCCGGCGGCGGGTTCGTTGGCGTGATGTGCGGATCAATTGCGGGTGCTGGCGAACGGTAAGTAAACGGGTTGATAATAATGGGTGGAATCGTTGGCGGCGCCCCCTTTGGTCCGCCCGCCTGCCACATGAACCAGCGCTGTTGTATCAGTTCGTAAGGAGAAGATGACAAGCCATCCCCTGCATGATCGACAAAAACCATTTTGACCCCCAACCACGTGTGCAGGCATTCAGTATAGGCACTGATGTCCCTTTTACAAGGAAAGAAATCGCTCGTGCGATTTTGCTGAGGGCATCAAAGCAAACGAGCAGCGGGTGTTTCATTTTGTTTGTGGCGCAAATGAGCTGGCACCGTAGGGCGGAAAAGGCTCGGCGCCCCCGCTAGCGCCTTCCGCCGCACAGGTTCGCCGCAAAGGTGTTCGGCGGATAACGCTGCGCTCATCCCTACGCAACAAATACAGCGCCGGCTAATTGGGCAACGAGGCCGGCGCGCCGGTGAACTGGTGGTAGCCGCGTGCGCGCAAGGCGCAGGCCGGACAAGCGCCGCAACCGTAGCCCCAGTCGTGCAGGGTGCCGCGCTGGCCCAGGTAACAGGTGTGGGTGTCGGCCCGGATCAGGTCGACCAAGGCGCTGCCGCCCAGTTCTTGCGCCAACTGCCAGGTCTGGCTCTTGTCGATCCACATCAAGGGCGTTTCGAGCTTGACGCGGGTTGCCATGCCCAGGTTGAGCGTCACTTGCAGTGCCTTCATGGTGTCGTCGCGGCAATCGGGGTAGCCGGAAAAATCAGTCTCGCACATGCCGCCCACCAGCACGTTCAAGCCGCGCCGGTACGCCAGGGTGGCCGCCACCGTCATGAACAGGATATTTCGACCCGGCACGAAGGTGTTCGGCAAGCCATTGTCCTGCATGACGATCTCCACGTCGCGGGTCAGCGCGGTGTCCGAGATTTTCGCGATCAGGGACAGGTCGATCACGTGATCCGGCCCCAGCCGTTGGTCCCACTCGGGGCGCAGGGCGCGCAGCTTTTCCAGCACGGTCGGGCGCACTTCGAGCTCGACCCTGTGGCGCTGGCCGTAATCGAAACCAATGGTCTCGACCCTTGAATATTGCTTGAGCGCCCAGGCCAGGCAGGTCGTGGAGTCTTGTCCACCGCTAAACAGCACCAGCGCGCTATCGGTTTGCAGCATGTGCATCTTCCTCAAATCTTTCTCGTTGCTTCTCGTCTGTTCACACTCGTTACTCGGTCGCCATCGTTTTACCTATTCCGGTAAGATGCGGGAAGCAATTTTACCGATGGAGCGACATGTTTCCTGCACGACCAGTTCCACATCCAGCATACGAGCCGCAGCATTTGTCAATTTTGGCACATGTAATGACAAAAGTAATGGCCAACATTGGATTGCCGTGCGCACTGCTGGTCGCGCTGCTGCCACAAACCGGCGCCGCCGCCGACCGGATCGACTATGCCGTGCGGGTGGAAGCGCCGGCGCCGCTGGACAAACTGTTGAAAAATAACCTCGACCTGATGCGCTGGCGCGGCAACCCGCGCCTCGATGCCGACCAATTGCAGCGCCTGGTCAAGGCCGCGCCCGACGAAGTGAAGGCGCTGGTCGCCACCGAAGGCTATTACTCGCCGCAAGTGAGCGTGCGCCTGGACAACAGTTCCGGCACTGCCTTGGTCCGGGTCAGCGTCGATCCGGGCCAGCCGGTGCGGGTCGGCGTCGTCGACCTGGTGCTGCAGGGATTCGACAGCACCAGCGCCGACGGCAAGAACACGCCGTTCGATGCGGCCGCGCTGAAAAACAGCTGGTCCCTGAGCCAGGGCAGAATCTTCCGCCAGCCCGACTGGGAACTGGCCAAACGCTCCCTGTTGCGGCAAGTGATGGCCACCCGCTACCCGCGCGCGCAACTGGTCGAGAGCGGCGCCACGGTCGATCCCGATACCCACCTTGCGGCGTTGCGCGTGGTGCTGGCCAGCGGCCCCGAGATGCGGCTCGGCGCAGTTCGCATCGAAGGTCTGGCGCGCTACCCGGCCAGCATCGTCACCAACCTCAATCAGATCAAGCCGGGCGACGAATATAGCGAGGCGGCGCTGCAGTCGTTCCAGGCGCGCCTGCAAGACACCGGCTACTTCAGCGGGGTCGAAGTGAGCGCCGATCTGGCGGGCGTGCTGGATGACGACATCGCGTCGCGCGAGCAACAACAGGGAGCGCCAGCCGGGCCGGCGCGCGTCGCATCGAGCGTCACCCTGCCGGTGGTAGTGCGGGTCATCGAAAACAAGGTCAAGAACGTCAGCGTCGGCCTCGGCTATAGCACCAACACCGGGAACCGGGCCCAGCTCACCTACGACGACTTGCGCCTGTTCGGCCTGAAGTTCAAAAGCGGGATCACGCTCGAAACCAAGAAGCAGGCAGTGCACGGCGACTTTTACTTTCCGACCACGGCCAAGGGTTACAACGACAGCATAGGCGCAGCCTTCGAGCGCAGCGATATCGCCGGCGAAATCACCAGCGTGGCGACGGTGGCCGCCAAGCGCGCCTGGGGTACCCCGCTGCTCGAGCGCAACGTCACGCTGGAATACCTGAGCGAACGCAAAACGGTGGCAGACCGCGCATCAAGCCGCAGCCAGAGCTTGCCGCTCACCTACGGCATCACCAAGCGCCGGCTCGACAACCTGCTGTTTCCGACCAAGGGCTACGTGTTGCACGCGCAACTGGGCGGCGCACTGCTGCCGATCCTGACCGACCGCGCGTTTGTGCGCGGCAGTGCCAAGTTCATCAACTACCGTCCGCTTGGCAAGGACGGCACCCTGATCCTGCGTGCCGAAGCCGGCGCGCTGGGCTCGAAACAGAAGGAAGGTGTTCCTTCCACCTACCTGTTCCGGGCCGGTGGCGACCAATCCGTGCGCGGCTATGCCTACCGGGAATTGGGCGTGCGCGACGGTAGTGCCATTGTGGGCGGGCGCTATATGGCCGCGGCCAGCGCCGAATATCAATACTGGTTCAAGCCGACCTGGGGCGGCGCCGTGTTTTACGACGCCGGCAACGCCGCCGACAGCGTCCGGGATCTGACACCGAAGTCCGGCTATGGGGTCGGCGCGCGCTGGAAGAGCCCGGTCGGCCCGATCAATGTCGACCTTGCCTATGGCCACGCGGTGCAAAAATACCGCGTGCACTTTTCCTTGGGATTCACGTTTTAATGCCAGCCGACGCCACCCCCACCAGCCCGACGCCAGTGCCGAAAACGTCGAAAACGTCGCGTTGGCAGTGCCGCGTCCTGATCGGCCTTGGCGCCACGACCCTGCTGCTGGGCGCCGCGTTCTGGTTGCTCGGACGCGAGTCGACCCTGCAAACCCTGGTCCAGCGGGTGGCCAATGCGAGCGGCGGCCAGGTTGTGGTTACCGGCGTGTCCGGTTCCCTGTATGGCGCGATGCACCTGGGAAAAATTGTGTATCGCAGTCCTGAAAGCCATCTTACGTTTTTGAATGTCGACATCGACTGGGCACCGTGGCAGTACTTCACTGACGGGATTGCGATCAGCCAGCTCAAGGTCGCCAGCCTGTCCGTGGAAAGCGTGGGCAAGTCCAAGCCCGCCGTCCTGCCGGCCAGCCTGGCGCCGCCATTCAAGCTCGGCATCGCCGATGCGCAGCTGGCCCGCGTGACCTTGCTGAACGCAGGTGTCAGCACGATCATTAGTGACGTGCGCTTCAAATTGAACGGCGACCCAAGCCGCTGGCGCCTG
>JANPCW010000134.1:0-2330 GCA_031431155.1 Janthinobacterium sp.
GGTAAAGAACGGATCGAAGATGCGGCTCAGGTTGTCCTCGGTGATGCCGTTGCCGTCGTCTCGCACGCTGACCCGCACGCGCTGATCGCCCTGCATGGAAGCGCCGACCCACAGCCGACCGTTGCTCCCGTCGCCGAAGGCGTGCAGCAGGGCGTTGTTGATCAGGTTGGTTACCACCTGGCCGAACGGGCCGGGGTAGCTGTCCATCGTGATGTCGGGCGGGATGTCGAGCTCGATCGCGTGGCCGCAGGCGCGCACCCGGTTCATCATGGTGGCGCTAATTTCGTGCGCCACCTGCTGCAGGCTGAAAACGCGGCGCTGTTCGGTGGTGCGGTCGACTGCGACCTGCTTGAAGCTGTTGACCAGGTCGGCGGCGCTGGTGAGGCCGCGCATGACCAGGGTCGAGGCTTGCTGGGAGTCGGCGATATAAGCGGCCAACTGGGAGCGGCGCAGGCCGGGACCGTCCAACAGGTGCAACATGTCGTTGGTCTTTTGCTGCAGGGTGCTCGCGATCAGCAGGCTGTTGCCGATCGGGGTGTTCAATTCGTGCGCCACGCCCGCCATCAGGGCGCCCAGCGCGGCCAGCTTTTCCTGCGCCGCCAGCTGGGTCTGGGCATCCTTGAGCTGGCGGTAGGCTTTGGCGTTGTCGAGCGCAATCGCACCGTAGGCGCACAGGGTGCGAAAAATCAGGCGCTCGTGCTCGCCATAGGCGCGCGCCTGCAGCGCTTGCACGGTCATTACGCCAATCACGCGCTCGCCCACGATCAGCGGCTGAAACAGGGCGCTGCGGTTGCCGCGGGTACCGGCCAGCACATGCGGACGGTTTTCGTCGGGCCCATGCTCGATGTGGATTTCGCGCCGCTCGCTCAGGCAATGCACCAGGTAGGCGCTCGGGTGGGTCAGCAGGATCGCGTTGCCCGGCAGCGGCTTGCCCGCTTCCATGCCGAAGGCGCGCTGGAGCGTTTTGCCGGCCGGGTCGGTCAGGTAGACCGCGAACTTGCTGGCATTGAGCAGCGCATGCACGTGCCGATCGAGCGCCTGGAACACGGCGCGCGCGTCCAGATAGGTCGTGATTTCAGGGCCGATGGCCGACAGGCGCTCGAGCGTGGCACTGGTGCGCTGCAGTAATTCTGCCCGGCGCGCCTCGGACACGGCCAGCGCGCGGTGATGCTCGCCTTCGGCGCGCGCATGCTCGGTCTGATGGTATACCTGCATCGCGATGGCGCGGTTGCCGGTTTCCTGGCCATAATTTTTCTCGCGCGCGGCGCCGGCGGCCAGCGCCATTTCGTACGCTGACGCATAGTCGCCTGCGCTGGCGTATTGCTGCGCGACGGCTTCCAGCAAGTCACCGGGCAAGCTGTAACCGTCGATGCTGCGGGCCACGGCCATGGCTTGTTGCAGATAGTGCAGCGACGCATGCATGCCCAGCGCCGATGCGGGCGCGGGCAACCGGTGGCGCGCGTGAATCATTGCCAGCACCCGCAGGCCCGCGATGTGGTTGAAGCGGTGCTGTTGGGAAGTCGCCAGTTCGAGCGCGGCATGGGCTGCGGCCAGTGCTTCGTGCGGCCGGCCCAGGAAAGACAGGGCGTGCGCCTGTCCGCGCCGTGCGATGCTTTGGAAATCCGACTGGTTCAGGCTGTCGCCCCGTTCTTCGAGGCGCTCGAAGGCATCGAGCGCGGCGCCGTAGTCGCCCTGGTCGAGCGCCAGGTCGCCCAGGTACTTGAGCGCGACCGCATAGGTGCGCGCGCCGGCCAGCGGGGCCATGATGATGAGCGCTTCCTGTAACAGATCATGGGCGGCGTCGAGCCGGCCCATGCGGCGCATGGTTTCGGCGCTGTGCATCATGCAGGCGCCGATGCTGCGCGGCCAGCCGTTCGGACGCGCCCGCTCGAGCGCGCATTGCATCCATTCCAGCGCGGCCGGATGGTCGCCCAGCAGCGTGAAGTTTTCGCCGAAATTGGTGGCGGCCGTGATCGCGGCGCGCATCTGGCCGGTCGCGAGCGCCGTTTCATAGCAACGCAGGTAGTGGCCGGCGGCGGCCCCGAAGTCGCTCGACAGGCTCGCGGCCAAGCCCAGAAAATCGTTGACCCAGGTGGCAAGGGCAGGGTGTAGCCGGGTCGTGTCGGTCGCGAAACGGGCGCCCCAGCGCGCGCTTGCGGCGTGCAGGTCGCTCAGCACCGCCCAGCGTGCCATGGCCGCTTCGGCCACGGCCACGCGCAACGCATCGCCGGCGTCGCGTGCGGCTGCGGCGGCCGCGTCCAGCTCGGCGTCGCGCCGGGTATGGTCGCCCAGGTCGACTGCGATCCAGGCCAGCAGCCAGTGGCTGTCGG
>JANPCW010000135.1:0-2923 GCA_031431155.1 Janthinobacterium sp.
GGCCCGGTGGCGACTTCGCCGTCTGTGACGCTCTCCGTGGCTGTGGTTGGCATGTTCGTTTTTGCGCTCTCGCTTGAGGGGATGCGCGCTTTTGCGGCCATATCGGCAAAGCCGCCTTCCTTCGGCGTCACGTCGCGCATGGACGGTATGGACGACAGCTCATCCACGTCATATACGCCCAGAAGCATTTCCGGCTTGTAGCGCCGCGCCCACGACCTTCCGGTGTAGTAGGCGAGTTGCTGGTCTGGATCGCCCTTCCACAGCGGCGAGTTCTTCGGCGTGATTTTTCCGAGCGGCGGGCTGCGAACCTCAAGCGGCTCTGCATCGCTCAACAGAAAGCCGCTGGCGATGCAAACGCGGTTGTCGCCCTCGCCCTCATAGCGGTAGCGCAGCCCGCCCTTCACAGCGCCGCTCGCATTCACCATCGCCACGATGACCTGCGCCTCGAAGGCAATGGGCGCGTCGTCGCTCTTGCTGGCCTTGTAGGTTTTCCACGACACTTGCAGCGGATTGAGTCCGTAAGGCGCGCAGATAGCAATCAGGCCAAGGCAGGCGCCAGCATTACCGCGATAGATGTCCTTCACCATGAATCCTGACGTGGACATCATGTTCGCCATGTCCATCAGTTCCCTGCCACTCTTGGGTTGGAATAGTTGGCCGTTTGGCGAGAAGGTCAGTTGCTCAAGCTCGGCGCGGCGCTGGTCGCGCGACACCACATCGGTCTTGGTCTGGTCGTTCATTTCCGCATCCCTTTGTAACTAAATGAGCCTTTTCTTGTCGCCATGCTCAGGGCGGGCTTCCTGTGCTTTTACGTCGAACTCTTTGAAGCCTCTCCCGACGTTCCTTTCAGGCGGTGCTCCCGATCTGCATTTCGCCTTGAAGTTTTTTCCAGAAATATTCGCTTGGTTGCCACGCGCCGATATCGTCACCCGGTCCCGGCCAATTTCCCGACGTGAGGCATTCCTCAAAGCGGTCGATGGCGCGGCGGTTCTGAAACTGGCCGATCCGCAAGCATTCGTCGGTAATCTCGCGCACGATGACGTGGTGCGGCGGCTGATCCCACTGCGCGACAATGCCACCCATCGGCCAGTTGCCGGTCAGTTGCTCGAACACGTCGCAGGCGAAGGCGATCTGCTGATGGTAGCCGTGCCGCTCGATGCGCTTGTCAACGATCCGGTAGGAAAACGGCTCGCCCATGGTCGCAATTTTTTTGTAATCGCTCAGCATTCCGTCGAACGACACCGTGTCCGGGCGCGACAGAAGCCACAGGCCGGTGCGCTCGTCCTGAACCGCCATAGTAATTTCCGGCTCGCCGCCCATCACGGCGATTGCCGCCGGGTCCAGCGCCAGAACCTTGCCCATCGCCAGGATGGTTTCAGTCTCGGCCACAGTCAGCCATCCATAGGGTTCGCCATCCACAGTGTCAGGGTCATTATCTACCGCGCGCCAGTATTCAACGCTCTCGGTGGCTGCCGGTGTTGCCCGACCTTCATCATAGGCCTTGATCTGTGCGGGGAACGGGCGCCGCGGCTTGTCCACAGCATGAATCTTAAACTTATGCAGGAGTTCATCACTCCCGCCTTCGACCACACACGCCATCGCGGTCCCGAGTCTTAGGGCGTCGGTTTCCTTGATTGCCCAGCGCAATGGATTGAGCCTCGACCTCGCCCAAACGTCGGCTGGCGTTGCCAATTCCATCTGCCGCAACACGCCGCTGGTAACGCTCGGTGCGTTACAGGGCTGGCCATGATGAACGGATAGCGAAATCCGGTAAAAACCCGGCTCCGTGATTTTCTCGCCATCGGCTAAGGTGCGAATGTCCATCACGTCAACTCCGCGCGGCGCGTTTCGATGGCCAAAAGCAGCGACCCTGTAAGTGCGCCGCGTCCGATCAGGCTTTGCTGGAACGCATCGAGTTCATCCTTGCTGCTGATCGTCGCAAGCTGATCTTCACGGGTGACTGGTTCACCGGCGCGGAATTTTTTCAGGATCGCGGATTGGGCGGGGGTCATGTCAGCACCGCCAGTGCGAGCCACAACAGCCCGAAAATCACCGCCACGCCCAGCGCATCGCCAAGCAGCGCGAACAGCCGATGCACCCATGTCGGATGCGTGGTCAGGCCGGGGAATGGCGAGCGGGCGAGGAAGTCATCGTCCTGAAACTCCGGCAAGCCGTCGGTCAGGTCTTGCGGATAGCCGCCGTGCGGGGTGCGGATCGCAGCCTTTGCCGCGCCAAGATCATCAGGGCCATAGACTTCTGGCGTCAGGATCGGGTCGGTCATTCCGCCGCCTCTTTCGCCTTAATCCCCTCAAGGCCACCGGCATCAATCCAAGCCTGCACCTTTTCCGGGCTTCCCCAGCAATCGATTGGCGCCTCGTTGTAAAGCCAAGAAACCCAAGCGCGCATGGCGGCGGTGTTGATGTCGTCGGCATTGCTAAACGCCTCAACAAGCCTGTTGCTCACAACGGCGGTAAGAAAGTGACCATTGAGGATTCCGTGCAGGACGTAGCGTTCAACGCCGCCGTGCATGTAAACGGGAAGTTTATCTAGGCCGCGAAGTTCCATGTCTCTCTCCTTTGTTATTTGCCCCGGCACCTGCCTGGGGAGGGACGCGACAGTTGCGTTAGGTGCCGGGGCCGCGCTCCTCACGGGGTTGCGCGTTGTGGGGTTTCGCCATCCCGGCAAGCCCGGTGACCGCCGTCGCATTTTTCAGGCTCGGAGGGCTTTTCGGGTTCGACGGTGGTTGGCATCTCAACAGTCCCCGCGCTTCCGCCTTCGCTGCCATCGGTCTGGCAAAGCGGATCGCGATACAGGCGCGGTTCATTCCGGCACTCAATCATACCGGGCGCGGCGCAGGCGCTGAGAAGTAGGGCGACAAGGATGGCTTTCATCACAGGCCCGCCATTAGGTCGGCATGGGCGTG
>JANPCW010000136.1:0-5376 GCA_031431155.1 Janthinobacterium sp.
GGATTGCCGCTGAGAGCGACCACCTTGCCGGCCACGTGCGAGGGGATTTCAACGTTCGCCTTGTCGGTCATGACATCGGCCAGGACCTGCTCCTCGGCCACGACGTCGCCGGGCTTGACGTGCCACTGGACAAGCTCCACCTCGGCGATGCCCTCGCCGATGTCGGGCATCTTGATCACATAGGTGCCCATGTCCTACGCCTCCAGCGCCCGCTCCAGCGCCTTGCCGACCCGCTCCGGCCCGGGGAAGTACGCCCATTCCTGGGCGTGCGGATAGGGCGTGTCCCAGCCGGTGACGCGCTCGATCGGCGCCTCAAGATGATAGAAGCAATGCTCCTGCACCAGCGCTACCAGCTCGGCCCCGAAACCGCAGGTGCGGGTGGCCTCGTGCACCACCACGCAGCGGCCGGTTTTCTTGACCGACGCCAGGATGGTTGCCAGATCGAGCGGCCAGATACTGCGCAAATCAATGATTTCAGCATCGATTCCGCTTTCCTGTGCTGCCGCCTCCGATACCCAGACCATGGTCCCGTAGGCGAGCACGGTCAAATCGGCGCCGGCGCGAAACACCGATGCCGACTCCAGTGGCACCGTGTAGTAACCTTCGGGAACCTCGCCCAACTGATGCTGGGACCATGGCACCACCGGTTTGTCATGGTGGCCGTTAAAGGGCCCGTTATACAGGCGCTTGGGCTCCAAGAAGATCACCGGGTCGTCATTTTCGATGGCCGCGATCAGCAGGCCCTTGGCATCGTAGGGATTGGACGGCATCACCGTGCGCAAGCCGCAGACGTGGGCAAACACGGCTTCCGGGCTCTGGCTATGGGTCTGCCCGCCGTAGATGCCGCCGCCGCACGGGGTGCGAATCGTGATCGGCGCGGTGAAGTCGCCCGCCGAGCGAAACCGCAGGCGCGCCGCTTCGGAAACGATCTGGTCGTAGGCGGGGTAAATGTAGTCGGCAAACTGGATTTCTATGACTGGCCGCAAGCCGTAGGCGCCCATGCCCACCGCAGCGCCCACGATGCCGCCCTCAGAGATAGGGGCATCGAACACCCGCGATTTGCCATATTTTTTCTGCAAGCCCTCGGTGCAGCGAAACACGCCGCCAAAATAGCCGACATCCTGGCCGAACACGACCATATTGTCATCACGTTCGAGCATCACATCCATGGCCGAGCGCAAGGCCTGGATCATGGTCATGGGGGTACCTTTTTTATTCATGTTTGTATCCGCGTTCATGGTCAAATCCCCAGTTGCTGGCGTTGCAGGCGCAAGTGTTCGGGCATCTCTTTATAGATATCCTCGAACATCTCGGCGGGACTAAATACGTGCCCGCTGGCCATCGTGCCAAATTGCTCGGCCTCCTTTTGCGCGGCAATTACCTGCGCCTCCAGCTCCTTTTGGGTTGCCTCATGCTCTTGATCGGACCAGGCGCCGAGCCCGATCAGGTGTTGTTTAAGGCGTGCAATCGGGTCGCCCAGCGGAAAGTGAATCGCGTCATCGGCAGGTCGGTATTTGGATGGATCATCGGCGGTCGAATGCGGACCGGCGCGATAGGTGATCCATTCAATCAGGGTTGGCCCCATGTTGCTTCGAGCCCGCTCGGCGGCCCATTTCGAGGCGGCGTACACTGCCAGGAAGTCGTTGCCGTCAACCCGCAGCGAGGCGATGCCGCACCCTACCCCGCGCGCCGCAAAGGTGGTGTCCTCGCCCCCGGCGATGGCCTGGAAGGTCGAGATCGCCCACTGGTTGTTGACCACATTGAGAATGACCGGGGCCCGGTAGACATGGGCGAACGTGAGTGCCGTATCGAAATCGGCTTCAGCGGTTGCGCCATCGCCGATCCAGGCTGAAGCGATCCTGGTGTCGCCCTTGATGGCGGACGCCATGGCCCAGCCCACCGCTTGAATGTACTGGGTCGCCAAATTGCCTGAGATCGAGAAGAATCCTGCCTCGCGCACCGAATACATGACCGGCAATTGGCGTCCCTTGAGGGGATCGCGCTGGTTCGACATCAACTGGCAAATCAAACCGACCAGCGGCACCTCGCGCGCCATCAAGATGCTTTGCTGGCGATAGGTGGGAAAGCACATGTCATCGACGTTGAGCGCAAGCGCTTGCGCCGCGCCGATCGCCTCCTCGCCCAGGCTCTGCATGTAGAACGACATCTTTTTCTGGCGCTGGGCGATCAACATGCGGCCATCGAAGATGCGCGTTTTCATCATCGCCCGCAGCCCGGCGCGCACGGTGTCCAGTTCAATCTCGGGTGCCCATGGCCCTACGGCGTTGCCCTCGTCATCGAGCACTCGGACCAGCGAATAGGCAAGGTCTCGGGTATCGATCGGCAACACCTGCACCGGAGGTTTGCGCACCTCGCCGGCGCGCGATAGCCGCAAATAAGAAAAATCGGTCGCCTGCCCCGGACGCCCGGTGGGCTCCGGCACATGCAGATGCAGTGGTTCGGTCTGGCTCATTCTATTTCCTTCTCGCTCAATCATGTCGTGCGTTTTACCACCTTGGTCTCGTTGGCGTGGGCGGATAGCCTGTGCCACGGAGCTGCAGTGCGATGCGTTCCAGATTGTTGCGCGCATCGCAAGGTCTCCCTTTATACACAAGACGGACTCAAAAACCAAGCGCGATTCCGTCACTACAGGGCGCGCCACGAATGGCAGCGCGCGCTTTAGTGCTTCGATCAAACGAAATTGTGATTTGATGGCCCTTGGGCGCCGAGCTGCAACGTCCAAGGGCGAGCCAAGAACAGAACTTTTTACCGCGATTCCAACTTTCTACCGCGATTCCTTATGACCGGCGTGGTCATTTTTGCCGTCGCTCTGGTGCCTGCCAGCGACCTCTTTTTCGGCTGCCTTCTGTTTTTGCTTTTCCACTTCCTGCTTGGCCAGCTCGTCCTGATGCTGCCCGGGTTTCTGATGCTGATCGGGTGTTTTCTGAGTCATAACAGCCTCCTGGTTAGTTGGTAGCGAATACGCGTCGCCTTCGACGGCGACCGGAAATCCAAGATACGCCTGGCTTATCGCAAACACAGTGCGCCATCCAACATAGAGACGCACAGTATCAGCATGAAGCCCGCCCACCCAATCGACCTACCGACGCGGCAACCGGGCGGCATGAAATCTACCGCCTTTGCGAAATAGCCAAGACTGCCGTTACGATAATAGTATATTTACCCATGCAGACTGAACTGGAGCTAAATCATGGCAAGCCGCACTTCCCCGTTTTTCCTTCCCTTTAAAATTTTCAGCTTGGCGGTTCTGGCACTGATGGCGCTGGCAGTTGGCTATGCGGTCGTGATCTCGATAAGCAACTGGAGCGGCATTAGTGTGTAAAGCCGGCAGCTAACCAATTCGCCCTGGCTCAAACAATAACAGGATGGCCAAGATGACAAAACGACAAGGACGGCTTTTTTTTATTCTGTGCACGCTCGCAACGGCGGTCGCTTTCATCGGCATGACAATTCACAGCCACACACGCTTTAGCGAACTGACCCACGCTGAAAACATCACATCTGCTGTCATCAGTGGCAAACATGTCTGGCACAAAAATAATTGCATCAATTGCCACACCCTGCTCGGCGAGGGCGCATATTACGCGCCCGATCTCACCAAGATCACTCAGCAGCGCGGTGCGCCATATTTGCAGGCTTTCCTGAAGAACCCGTCGCAATTTTATTCGGAACAAAAACATCGGCGCTTGATGCCAAACCCGAAGTTGAGCCAGCCTGACATCGATAACGTGATCGCGTTTCTCGACTGGGTTGGCCATATTGACAATCAAGGGTGGCCGCCCCGCCCCATCATCGTGTCAGGGGCAGTGATTCCCGGCTCGAACGTCGGCCGGCCGGCCACGGCGGCGGCGGCATCGTCGGATCCTGTTGCCATGGGCGACGCGCTGTTTCACTCTACCCCGCCGGCCTGCTTCGCATGCCACTCGGTTGCCGCCGGAGTGAATCTGGCTGGCCCGTCGCTGGCTGGATTGGGGGCGCGTGCGGCCAGCGTGATTGCCGCACCTGACTATAAGGGCAGTGCCAAGAGTGCTGCTGAGTTTATTCGTGAATCGATCGTCAAGCCGAGCGCGCATCTTTTCCCCGGCTCGATGTATTCGGCTAACGGCGTGTCCTTCATGCCGAGCAGCTTCGCGACCGACCTCACGCCCGAGCAAATTGATAGCCTCATTGCTTATCTGCAATCTATAAAATAGGAGCTGTCATGCGCTATCGTTCACAATCCGTTGCGTATTGGTATTTTGCCGTCGCCATGTGTCTGTTTGGCTTGCAACTCGTGTTTGGCTTGCTTGCCGCGGCAAAATACCTTGGCCCGGACCCGCTGTTGAACATTCTTTCTTTCGACAAGGTCAAAGCGATCCACACCAATCTGTTGATCGTATGGGTGCTCACCGGATTCATGGGAGCCACCTACTATGTCGTACCTGAAGAATCGCGCGCCGAAATTTACAGCACTAAACTGGCATATGCGCAACTGGTGGCCTGGACGCTGATGGGCGTGACTGCCGTGGTCGGTTATATGTTGGGCTGGACCGCTGGCAACAAGTTGTTGGAACAACCGTTTGCGCTGAAGATCGTAATCGTCATCGTGATGCTGATGTTTCTCTTTAACATTCTGATGACCATCAAGGAGGCGGGGCGCTGGACCGTGACCGAAGGCGTCCTGGTAGCAGGTCTAGCACTGGCGGCGCTATTGTATCTACCGGCACTGATCGAATACGAGAATTACACGGTAGCCATCTTTTACCGCTGGTGGACGATCCACCTATGGGTTGAGGGCGTGTGGGAAATGATTCAGGGCGGCTTGCTGGCGTACTTGCTGATACGCCTGTCCGGCGCCGATCGCGAAGTAATGGAAAAGTGGCTATACGTCATTGTCGGCCTGGTATTCATGGCCGGTATCATCGGCACGGCCCACCATTACTATTGGATTGGCGTGCCGCACTACTGGCTGCCGATCGGTGGTTTTTTCAGCGCCCTCGAACCGCTGGCGTTGCTCGGGATGGCGATGTTTGCCTATTCTGCAATGCGCCGCTCGGGGCTGTCCCACCCCAATTCACTGGCTGTGCACTGGACCATCGGCAGCGCGGTATTTACCGTGTTCGGCGCCGGTTTGCTCGGACTGGCCCATACCTGGCCCGGCGTCAACAAATGGACCCACGGCACGCTGGTGACGGCGATGCATGGCCACGGCGCATTCTTTGGTGCGTATGCGATGATCGTGATGGCGGTCATCACCTACACTTTGCCTAGCCTGACCAACCATCGCAAGGTCGAAGGCAGCGCCGCCGGTTACTGGGCATTCTGGCTGCAAATCGCCGGCATGTTCGGCATGGTGCTGTCGTTTGGCACCGCCGG
>JANPCW010000137.1:0-1546 GCA_031431155.1 Janthinobacterium sp.
GCTGCTACGTTGCCGGCTCGGCGTCGTTGGTGGTGCCCGCAGAAGACCTCGAAGTTGTGATTACCAAACGAGGCCGCTGATCGAAACCACGCAAGCTGTCGGCGCTCGGCGTCAGCCCGGGCGCCATCATTATTCTTATTCGCGTTGGGCGACCTTAGCGCCGAATGGCTGTGCACGTGCCGTCGACCGAGTTCAAAATCTCAAATGCCTTATTTCAGGCCAGCGCCTCCATGGCCCGCGCATATTTCCCCGCGCGCGCCAAGCCATTTAACCTACACCGCTTGGACAACGCTCTCTGCGCCGCCGCCACATTGCTTTCTTGCCCCTTCCAGGTAGCCAGCACTTGCGCTTGCAGTGCCCGTCCATACGAAAAACTAACCTGCCACGGATGCGGCCCCATCGTATTCATCTGGTTCAAGTGATCGGTGGCATCTTCCGCGCTTTGGCCGCCGGACAGGAAGACGATTCCCGGGACCGCAGCAGGAACAAAGCGCCTCAGGCAGCGCAGCGTGGCTTCGGCAACTTGCCGAACATTGGCTTGCTGCGCGCATTTCATACCTGCGATCACCATATTCGGCTTGAGCAGCATTCCCTCGAGCAGCACGCGATGGGCCTCCAGTTCGGCAAATACGGCTTGCAGCACCTGCGAGGTAACAGCTTCGCAGCGCACGATGTGGTGCGCACCGTCCATCAGCACTTCGGGCTCCACAATCGGCACGATGCCCAGCTCCTGGCAAAGTGCGGCGTAACGGGCCAACGCATGGGCATTGGCTTGAATGCCGTAGCCGGTCGGGATATCGTGCTCATCGATTTCGATGACTGCGCGCCACTTGGCGAACTTGGCACCCAGTTGTTTGTATTCTGCAAGACGTTCGCGCAAACCATCGAGGCCCTCGGTGACCATGTCTCCGGGATACAACGCCAGCGCCTTGGCACCTTGATCCACTTTGATTCCGGGGTAGATGCCGCGATTCGATAGCAGCGTGGCAAAGGGCGTGCCGTCACGCGTTGCCTGGCGCAACGTTTCATCGCAGAGGATAACCCCACCGATAGTGGACTCAATGCCCTCGCTGGCGAAAAGTAACTCGCGGTAGCGCCGGCGCGTTTCTTCGGTTGACTCGACTTTGATCGAATCAAAGCGCTTCTTGATCGTCGGTCCGCTTTCGTCGGCCGCCAACACACCTTTTTGCCCCGCAACGATGGCGCGCGCCACCGATTTGAGTTCGTCGCTGTTCATTGGTCATTTTCCAGGTAGGTGAAAAATTCGGGATGGCAACCCCGATACCCGCTTCGATCGCCGGTAGTGCATCAATGGTTTGGCAAACAGGAATGAGAAGCCTTGCGAAATCGCAGGATTCTCAGTAGTTTCTCGGTAGCTTTCTCTTTGGCATCTTGCATCAATGCGATGACATACATCCATACATCGCGCCGCCCGTCCCAGCACGATAAAAAAAAGGCCCCAATGCTCACTGAGGCCCTTCCACTTACTCTTATGGTGTCACGCCTTGCTGTTTAGGCGATATGCGTCGACCCACCGCGGTATTGG
>JANPCW010000138.1:0-2212 GCA_031431155.1 Janthinobacterium sp.
GCTTGAGATCGCCAACCGCTATGCGTCGATGAAGCCCGATGAGCAGCAGCGGATCCAAGAGCGCATGCGCGAATGGATCAAGTTGACGCCGGATCAGCGCCGTGTCGCGCGCGAAAACTACGCGCGCAGCAAAAAAATTGACCCCGGCAAGAAATCGGCGCAATGGGAACAATACCAACAGTTACCGGACGAGCAAAAGAAAAAGCTCGCTGCCGATGCGGCCGTCAAGAAACAAGTGGCGAACCTGCCTTCGGCCGCGCAGCAAAATAAAGCGAGCAAAGGACCAACGGCCAAGCTGGGCGTTTTCCCGGTCCCGGCACCGGTTGCGGCACCGGTTGCGGCCGTCCCGGCGCCGGTTGCAGCTGGCGTCGATCCAGCCGGCGCTATTGCCCCCCCGCCACCCACCTTACCGGCCAGCCCGGCAGTACCACCGCAAAATGCAAAATAGTACCGAAGCGAGCACCTTGGCGGCCACCGCCACTCCCACACTGCGACGTCGCCTGATCAGCATGCTCTACGAGGCATTTCTGCTGTTCGCGGTCGTGTTTCTTGCCGGCCTGGTGTTTGATGTCGCCACCCAAAGCCGCAACCCGCTCGCCTATCGGCAAGCGCGTCAATTTGTCCTGTTCCTGGTGATGGCGGTATATTTCGTTCACCTATGGAGCAGCAACGGCCAGACGCTTGCAATGAAGACCTGGCGCATCAAATTGATTAAGCCGGGCTACGAACGGGTGTCGGTTCGCACTGCAGCGGCCCGCTATCTGCTGGTCTGGATGTGGTTCCTGCCGGCGCTCGCGCTCAATTATGTGCTGGGCTTGAAAGGCTGGCCGGAAGCTGGGGTAATGGCCGCCGGTGTGGCGCTCTGGGCCGCCACTGCCCTGCTCGATAAGGATGGCCAGTTCCTGCACGACCATCTGCTTGGAACCCGGCTCATCTACATTCCGAAAGAAACCAAGGCTGCAGCTTCTGCGACGGGTTAAAATCGTTCGTAGCCCTGCAGGTAGTGCCACTGCCCCGCCGGCAAGCCGGCCATCGGGACTCTGCCGATGCGGATGCGCTTGATCGACACCACGCTCAAGCCGACCATCTTGCACATGTGGACAATCTGACCGTTCTGCACGCCCTTGACGGCAAAGCGCAGGCGCGTTTCATTTTGCCAGCTGACCTTGATCGGCGCGAGCGCCTTACCGTTGAACGGCAGACCGTGGTTCAGCAGCGCCAGGCCATCTTGCCCAATGGCGCCCTCCACTTCAACGATGAACTCTTGCTCGATGCGGGCCGCTTCGTCAACCAGTTTGCGCGCGATCCGGAAATCCTGGGTGAACACCACCAGGCCGCTGGCCGCTGTATCGAGAGGGTTGGTCAGGGTCAAGCCCGTCAAATGGCGCTTCAGGAAGCGCTGGTCGGCGTGCGCGTTCTCCATCCGCGTTTCAGGCGTGACGCCCTTCAGAGCGGGCACGCCGTCCAAACCGATGCCGGCGTTAAACCCGGCAGGCTTATGTAGCAAAATCGTCACTGGTAGCGATTGTTCCAGGCTAGCGCCCGGCAGCAGCGCGATTATTTGCTCCAGCGTCACCCTGGCGCCGGCTTCCTCAACCACCTGCCCGTCGACGCTGATCCAGCCACCCTCGATGTATTGTTCGGCTTCGCGGCGCGAAGATGGGAGCGTGTCGGCCACGCGCTTGACGAGGCGTACCGTGGAATCGTTCGAGGTGTTGGTCATTGGAAGTAGGAGGTGAACACGTCGACGGTGCGCTCGATATCGGCGCGTGATACGTCAAGGTGGGTAACAATGCGCATGTGCGGCGCGACGCTGGCCCGAATGCGCGCGCGTTCGAGTGCAGCAACCAGTCCGGCACAGGCGGCTGGCGCCATATCGACATACACGATGTTGGTTTGCGGCTGGCTCACGAGCAGGCCTGGAATATCGGCCAGCGCTTTGGCCAGGACAGCCGCGTTGGCGTGATCGTCTGCCAGCCGGGCCACATTACGCTCCAGCGCATAGTGGCCGGCAGCGGCCAGCAGGCCCGCTTGCCGCATGCCTCCGCCCAGCATCTTGCGCCAGCGTTTGGCGCGCTCGATGAAACCGCGCTCGCCACACAGCACCGAACCGACGGGTGCCCCCAATCCTTTCGATAGGCATACGGAAACGCTGTCAAAACCGGCTGCGGCGGCGCTCAAACTGATGCCCTGCTTGACGGCCGCATTGCAG
>JANPCW010000139.1:0-8845 GCA_031431155.1 Janthinobacterium sp.
CGAAAAACTGAGCGCCGAGCGCGCCGAGAACTGGGGGCTGATCTGGAAATGCGTCCCCGACGACGAACTGGTCCAGGAAACCTTGGCGCTGGCACGCCACTTTGCCAGCGCGCCGACCAAGGGGCTGGCATTCACCAAACGGGCGCTGCAGGCAAGCTACGGCAATACCCTGCCCGAGCAGCTCAAGCTGGAACGCGACATGATGCGCGAACTGGGCAACAGCCACGACTACCGCGAGGGCGTTGCTGCCTTCATGGCCAAGCGCGCACCGCAATTCAAGGGAGAATAGGCGATGCCCAACAACCCACTACATACCGATAGCATCATCGCGGTAATCGGCAGCGGCGCCATGGGTGCGGGCATCGCGCAAGTGGCCGCAGCCGCCGGCCACCGCGTCAAATTGTACGACACGCGTCCCGAGGCAGTGGCCAAGGCGCTGGCCGGCATCGCCGAGATTTTCCAAAAACTGGTCGACAAAGGTCGCATGACGGCCGCCGATGCCGCCGCCGCCGGCGCGCGCCTGCAAGGGGCGAGCAGCCTGCGAGATGTGGCCGATGCCGCCCTGGTAGTGGAAGCGATCGTGGAAGATCTCGATGCCAAGCGCACGCTGTTCGTTGAGCTCGAAGCGCTGGTGGCCGACAACTGCATCCTGGCCACCAATACCTCCTCGATTTCCGTGACGGCCATCGGGGCCGCACTGCGCGCGCCGCAACGCTTGGTTGGCATGCACTTTTTCAATCCGGTACCGCTGATGGCGCTGGTTGAAGTGATTAGCGGCCTGGCAACCGACCAAGCGGTGGCCGACACCGTGTTCGCGACCGCCGCTGCCTGGGGAAAAAGCCCGGTGCATGCGAAATCGACGCCAGGCTTTATCGTCAATCGGGTGGCGCGCCCGTTCTACGCGGAAGCCTTGCGCCTGTTGACCGAGCGGGCCGCTGACCCGGCCACGCTGGACGCGGTGATGCGCGAGGCGGGCGGGTTCCGCATGGGTCCGTTCGAACTGATGGACCTGATCGGCCACGACATCAATTTCTCGGTCACCCAATCGGTATTCAGCGCCTATTTTTGCGACCCGCGCTTCACCCCGTCGGTGCTGCAACAGGAGATGGTCAACGCCGGGTTCCTGGGGCGCAAATCGGGGCGCGGTTTTTACCAGTACGGCGACAACGCGGTAACGCCGCAAGCGCACACTGAAGATCCCCAGCCCAGACCGGAATTTGTCAGCTTTAGCGTTGAACCCGGCGTGGCCGGGCCGCTATCAACCCAAATGGAAGCGATGGCCGAGCGCCTGACCGCGGCTGGCATCACGATCACGCACCGCAAGGCGCTGCCGGGCGTGGATGAATCGGAAGCGCCGGCATTCCATTGCAATGGCGCGGCCGTGTTCCTCACCGACGGGCGCAGTGCTACCGAGCGGGCGCGCGCCAACAATCATCCGGACACCGTACTGTTCGACCTGGTGCGCGATTACGCCAAAGCCACCCGTATTGCCGTGACCTGCGCCGACCAATGCAGCCCGGCAGCGTACCAGGCGGTGGTCGGCTTGTTGCAGAGCGCCGGGTTCGCGGTATCGCGCCTGGACGATGTGCCGGGCCTGGCCGTAATGCGCACCGTCGCCATGCTGGCCAACGAGGCGGCCGATGTGGTCAATCAGGGCGTTTGCAGCGCGCAGGCAGTGGACATCGCGATGCAAAAGGGCGTCAATTATCCGCGCGGCCCGCTGGCGTGGGCCGATGCCATCGGCCTGCAGCAGGTGGTGACCGTGTTGAGCAATCTGGCGGCGGCTTATGGCGAGGAGCGCTACCGGGTCGCGCCGCTGTTGCGCCGCAAGCTGGCCAGTGGGGCGAGCTTTCATGCATGACGATGCCGCAAAAATCAACCCGCAATCCCTAGCCTTGGCGCTGGCCGCGGCCACTGCCATGTATGGGCGCGACCGCGCGACCCAGGCGCTCGGCATCACTTTGAGCGAGGTGCGCCCCGGCTACGCGCGCATGAACATGCCGGTGCGGATCGATATGCTCAACGGCCACGAGACCTGTCACGGCGGCTTTATTTTCGCGCTGGCCGACAGCGCGTTCGCGATCGCCTGCAACAGCCATAACCTGAACACGGTCGCGGCCGGCTGCTCGATCGAGTTCCTGGCGCCCGGCCGCCTCGGCGATGTGCTGTGCGCGGAGGCGGTGGAGCAGGTGCTGGCCGGCAGGACCGGCGTCTACGACATCAAGGTCAGCAATCAGGACGGCCGCTTGATCGCACTGTTCCGCGGCAAGTCACATCGGATCAGCGGCGAGGTCGTGCCGCGGCCGGCCTGACTGGCTGCGTTTGTTTTTCAGGTTCAGCCGTTAAACTCAAGGAGAGTCTGATGGTCCAACGTACTCCCGCACCAACGGATCTGGAAGCGATCGAGCGCGCCAGCAAGGATGAATTACAGGCCCTGCAATTGGAGCGGATGAAATGGTCGGTGAAGCACGCCTATGACAATGTGCCACATTACCGCGCCGCGTTCGACGCGGCCGGGGTGCATCCGGACGACTTGACGACCCTGGCCGATCTCGCAAAATTCCCGTTCACGGAAAAGAAGGCGCTGCGCGACAATTACCCGTTCGGCATGTTCGCGGTGCCGCGCGCGCAAGTGATGCGGGTGCATGCATCGAGCGGCACCACCGGCAAGGCGACCGTGGTCGGCTACACCAAGAACGACATCGACACCTGGGCCAACGTGGTGGCACGCTCGATCCGCGCCGCCGGCGGCCGCGCCGGCGACATGGTGCATATCTCGTACGGCTATGGCTTGTTTACGGGCGGGCTGGGGGCGCACTACGGCGCTGAAAGGCTGGGCTGCACCGTGGTCCCGATGTCCGGCGGACAGACTGAAAAACAGGTGCAGCTGATCCACGACTTCAAGCCCGACATCATCATGGTGACGCCGTCCTACATGCTCAATATTCTCGAGGAATTCACGCGCCAGGGTTTCGATCCGGCCGACTGCTCGATCAAGGTCGGCATCTTCGGCGCGGAGCCGTGGACCGATGCGATGCGCTCCGAGATCGAGATGCGCGCCGGGCTCGACGCGGTCGATATCTATGGTATTTCGGAAGTGATGGGGCCCGGCGTGGCCAGCGAGTGCATCGAAAGCAAGGATGGCCCGGTGATCTGGGAAGACCATTTTTACCCCGAGATCATCGACCCTGAAACGGGGCAAGTGCTGCCCGACGGGGCCGAAGGCGAGCTGGTGTTTACGTCGCTGACCAAGGAAGCGCTGCCGATCATCCGCTACCGCACGCGCGACTTGACGCGCCTGTTGCCGCCGACCTCGCGTTCGATGCGCCGCATGGGCCGGATCACGGGCCGCTCGGACGACATGCTGATCATCCGTGGCGTGAACGTGTTCCCGAGCCAGATCGAGGAGCTGATCCTGAAAATGCCGAGCCTGGCGCCGATCTATCAATTGATCGTCTCGCGCGACGGACACCTCGACCAGCTGGAAGTGCTCGGCGAGTTGCGCATGGAGCTATCGGGCAGTTTGTCCCAGGCCGATACCGATGCCCTTGCGCGCGAGCTCGAGCATCACATCAAGACGCACGTGGGCGTGACAACCAAAGTGCGGCTGATGGCCAGCAATGGCATCGAGCGCACCCTGACCGGCAAGGCCAGGCGCGTGATCGACAAGCGCCCGAAGCCGGCACCGGCCGTGTGAACATAACCATTCGGGGTCAGAGTTTTTCGCGCGATTTATCGCGAAAATTTCACTAGGCGTGCCCCTCTGACCCCGACTAACTAAATATGGAGAACTCAAACGTGAATCAAGCCTTTATTTGTGATGCTGTACGCACCCCGTTTGGCCGCTACGGCGGCGCTCTGGCCGGCGTGCGCGCCGATGATCTCGGTGCGCTGCCGATCGCCGCGCTGATTGCGCGCAACGCCGGCGTGGACTGGGCCGCGGTCGACGACCTCTACTACGGTTGCGCCAACCAGGCCGGCGAAGACAACCGCAATGTCGGGCGCATGGCGGCGCTGCTGGCCGGCTTGCCGGTCGAGGTGCCGGCCAACACCATCAACCGCCTGTGCGGTTCCAGCATGGATGCCGTCGGGATCGGCGCCCGTGCGATCAAGGCCGGCGAGGTTAGTTTGATCATCGCCGGCGGCGTGGAGAGCATGACGCGCGCGCCGTTCGTGATGGGCAAGGCCGACAGCGCTTTCGCGCGCGCCGCGAAAATCGAAGACACCACGCTCGGCTGGCGCTTCGTGAACCCCCAGATGAAAGCGCGCTACGGGATCGACACCATGCCCGAGACGGCCGAGAACGTGGCGCGCGAATTTGGCATCAGCCGCGCCGACCAGGATGCGTTGGCGCTGCGAAGCCAGCAGCGCTGGGCCAAGGCCCATGCCGCCGGATTTTTCAGCAATGAAATCGTGGCCGTGAGCTTGCCGCAAAAGAAGGGCGAGCCAATCATTTTCGACACCGACGAGCATCCGCGCCCGGACACCAGCATCGAGATGCTGGCTCGGCTGAAGGGCGTCGTCAAGCCCGATGGCAGCGTCACGGCCGGCAATGCATCCGGTCTCAATGACGGCGCGTGCGCCATCTTGCTCGCGTCCGGCGCGGCGGCCACGCGGCACGGGCTGACGCCGCGCGCGCGCGGGGTGGGGATGGCAACGGCCGGTCTGGCGCCGCGCATCATGGGCTTCGGGCCGTCGCCCGCAACGCGTAAAGTGCTGGCGCAAACCGGGCTCGTGCTCGGCCAGATGGACGTGATCGAGTTGAACGAAGCGTTCGCCGCGCAGGCGCTGGCCGTCACGCGCGACGTTGGGCTGGCGGACGACGCCGAGCACGTCAACCCGAACGGGGGCGCGATCGCGATCGGCCACCCGCTAGGCGCATCCGGCGCGCGCCTGATCATGACGGCCTTGCATCAGCTGGAACGTACTGGTGGCCGCTTCGCGCTGTGCACCATGTGCATCGGCGTCGGACAAGGCATCGCGATCGTCATCGAACGGGTTTGAAAGGGTTTGCTCGCCCCGGCATGCAATTGGAGAAAATGAATGGTTAAAGTGTATGCGATCAATGGCATCACGCCGGTGGTGCACCCGAGCGCCTATGTGCATCCGAGCGCGGTACTGATCGGCGACGTGATCATCGGGCCGCGCTGCTACGTCGGACCGCTGGCCTCGATCCGCGGCGACTTCGGGCGCCTGATCCTGGAGGAGGGCGCGAACCTGCAAGACACCTGTGTCATGCATGGCTTCCCCGGTTGCGACACCGTGGTCGAGGTGGACGGCCATATCGGCCATGGCGCCGTGTTGCACGGCTGCCGGATCGGGCGCAACGCGCTGGTCGGGATGAATGCCGTGGTGATGGATAACGTCGTCATTGGCGCCGAGAGCATCGTGGCGGCGATGAGCTTTGTCAAGGCGGGCATGATCGTGCCGCCACGCAGCATGGTGATGGGCGCGCCGGCGCGCGTGACGCGCGCCGTCAGCGAGCAGGAAATCAAATGGAAGATCTCCGGCACCGCCCACTACCACGCATTGGCGATTCGCTCGATGCAAACCATGCAAGAAGTCGAAGCGCTGACCGAGGTCGAGCCCGACCGGCGCCGGATCGAGGCCGATTCCCCTCTGCCGCTCCACCTGCACAAGAACGCAACACCCTGAACATTTTCTGGAGAGTTTGAATGCACAAAGCAGCCACATCGGTATCGACCTTGCAAAGCCTGATCGCCGGGCGCTGGCTCGGCGCCAGCGCCGCCGTACCCCTGCACAGCGCGCTCGACAACAGCCTGATTTATCACACCCACGCCGAGACGATCGACTTCGGCGAGGCGGTCAGCTTCGCGCGCCGGAGCGGCGTCCCGGCGCTGATGGCGCTTGACTTCCAGCAGCGCGCGGCACGGCTGAAAGCGATTGCGCTCTACCTGGTCGAGCGCAAGGAAGAACTGTACGCCGTTTCGCACCTGTCCGGCGCGACCCGCAGCGACAGCTGGGTCGATATCGAAGGCGGCACCGGCACCCTGTTCGCGTATGCCAGCATGGGCAGCCGCGAGCTCCCGTCTGGCAACGTGCTGCACGAAGGCCCTGCCATGGCGCTCGGCAAAAAAGGCGGCTTTGCCGGCACCCATATTCTGGTGCCGCGCGGCGGCCTGGCCGTACACATCAACGCGTTCAATTTTCCGATCTGGGGCTTGCTCGAAAAATTCGCGCCCAGCTTCCTGGCCGCCATGCCCTGCATCGCCAAGCCGGCCAGCGCAACTTGCTACCTGACCGAAGCGGTGGTGCGCATGATGCACGATTCCGGCCTGCTGCCCGAGGGCAGCTTGCAACTGGTGATCGGGGGCACCGGCGACTTGCTGGACCGCCTCAATGGCCAGGACGTCGTCACCTTCACCGGCTCGGCTGCCACGGCCGCCAAGCTGCGCACCAACCGCAACCTGATCGCGCAATCGGTGCCGTTCAATGCCGAAGCCGATTCGCTCAACTGCGCCATCCTGGGCCCGGACGTCACGCCCGACGACGTCGAGTTCGAGCTCTTCATCAAGGAAGTGGCGCGCGAAATGACGACCAAGGCCGGGCAGAAATGCACGGCCATCAGGCGCATCATCGTGCCGCACCGGTATCTGGACGCGGTCGGAACCAAACTGCGCGAACGGCTCGCCAAGGTCGTGGTCGGCGACCCGGCGATCGAAGGGGTGCGGATGGGCGCGCTGGCCTCGAAAGAGCAGCAGCGCGACGTAGCCGAGCGGGTCGCGACCCTGTCCCAAGGCAATGAAGTCGTGTTCGGTTCGGGCGATGGTTTCGCGCCGCTGGGCGAGGGCGCGACCGACGGCTGCTTCTTCGCCCCGACCTTGCTGCTGTGCCGCAATGGCTTGACGAACGACGCGGTCCACGATGTCGAGGCATTCGGCCCGGTCAGCACAATGATGGCTTATTCCGACCTGGACGAGGCGTTGGCGCTGGCCGCGCGCGGCAAAGGCAGCTTGGTCAGCACGCTGGTCACGCGCGATCCGAAAATCGCGGCGCGCATGGTGCCGGCGATTGCGACCCTGCACGGCCGCGTGCACATTCTCGAGCGCGAGGCGGCGCAGGAATCGACCGGCCACGGCTCGCCGCTGCCGCAACTCAAGCACGGCGGGCCGGGACGCGCCGGCGGCGGCGAGGAACTGGGCGGCATCCGCGCCGTGCGCCACTACCTGCAACGGGCCGCGATGCAGGGCTCGCCCACCATGCTGGCGGCCGTGACCGGCGAATACGTGCGCGGCGCAGCAGTGCAGGAAAGCGCGCTGCACCCGTTCCGTAAGTATTTCGAAGAACTGCAGATGGGGGACTCGCTGCTGACGCACCGGCGCACCGTCACGGAAGCGGACATCGTGGCGTTCGGCGGGATTTCGGGCGACTTCTTCTATATGCATTTCGACGAGATTGCGGCGCGCGAATCGCAGTTCGGCAAACGCATCGCGCATGGCTATTTTGTCCTGTCGGCCGCGGCCGGTCTGTTTGTGTCGCCGGCCCCGGGGCCGGTGCTGGCCAACTACGGGCTGGACAATTTGCGCATCATCACCCCGGTTGCCATCGGCGACACGATCCGCGCGCGCCTGACCTGCAAGCGCAAGGTCGACCGCCAGCGCAAGGATGTGCTCGGCGTCGGGCAAGGGGTGGTTGCGTGGGACGTGCAAGTGACCAACCAGAATGACGAACTGGTAGCCAGCTATGACATTCTGACCCTGGTGGCAAAGCGCGAATAAGCTACAGCGCTATCGGGACAGGGAACGAAAGGCATCTTCCGAAGTGCCGCCGCTCACTACGACCAGCATTCAAAAACGCGCCGACCTGCATTCGATCAGCATGAACCAGCAATAACCGCGACTGACCGGACGGCGCCGGTCAGGCACGTTGCGAGGCCGCGCGGCCCCTGGATGAGTTTCAAGCTGATTGCTGAAGCGATCGGATTTCCGATGCCTTGGTTCGAACTGTTCCATCATGTCCTTTAGCCGGTAGCCATGGCGCGCCAACGTCAGCTCCAGGTCGTCGAGTTGGTGCGACATGACCGTTTCGTATCCAATATTCCTCGCAAATGCGTAGCTATTCAGCCCCTACGAGGCTCCTAAATCCGTCGTTTCCCCTCAGCGGGCGCCCGCCACCCCGTCATTCCCGCGCAGGCGGGAACCCATGCGGCGCAGGGTTAGTCACCGGCTTATGGTTCCCCGCCGGCGCGGGGACGACGGGTTTTCGATACTTTCTCAGCCGCTGAATAGTTACGCAAGTGCTTCATTTATATTATCATTTGGCACTCCGGAGAACCATTCCGACACAAGGAGATATTATGTTCAGTCATATCATGATTGGTTCGAATGACATCGAACAGTCAAAACGGTTCTACAACGCTGTGCTCGGAACGCTCGGGGCAAGCGAGCCGTTTCGTAACAAGGCAACTTCTGGTCACACCCGGCTCTTCTACCAGCATGAGGGAAGTACTTTCTGCATAAGTGAGCCAATCAATGGGAAAGAGGCGACATGTGCGAACGGCGGCACCATTGGCTTCAAATGCGGCTCGCCGGAGCAAGTGCAAAAATTTCACGACGCTGCAGTCGCGTATGGCGGCCAATCCGTTGAAGACCCGCCGGGCCTGCGTGACAGTGCCATGGGTGCAATGCACCTGGCCTATGTTCGTGACCCAGACGGCAATAAGCTCTGTGCGATCTACCGTGCCAAATAAGACGATCGATTGTATTTTGCAAGCTGCGAACGTTATGGGCACCTCTAAAAACCTACCCGGTAGTTCGGTCGATTGAGTAAAATTTCAGTATTGCCAATCCACATCGCGAGTCTGCCCAATGATGATGCCGAAACC
>JANPCW010000140.1:0-7588 GCA_031431155.1 Janthinobacterium sp.
TGAACGGTTCGCGCTACGCCGAGCGGCTGCCGATCGGCCAGGAAGGCCTGCTCAAGACCTTCAGCCACGACGCGGTCAAGCGCTTTTACCGGGACTGGTATCGTCCCGATCTGATGGCGGTGATCGTGGTCGGCGATATCGAGCCGGCCGCTGCGGAAAAAATGCTGCGCGCTCACTTTGCCGGGCTGAAAAATCCAGTCCGTGCGCGCCCGCGCAATTACGCCCAAATCGGCCCGCGCGCCAAGTCGGAGGGACTGGTCATCACCGACAAGGAAGCCACCAATAACGTGCTGTTCATCCGCTACCCGATTGTGCAGGACATCGAGTCCGGCACCTTCGCGCAATATCGCCAGAGACTGGTGGAAAATGTGACCGGCGCGATGCTCGCGCAGCGCATGCAGGAATTGACGCAGCAAGCGAACCCGCCCTTCGTGGCCGGCGGCAGCAGCATGGACAATGTGGTGCGCGGTTATCGCTCGTTTACCGCCTCCGCGCTGATCGGCAAGGCTGGCGTGGGACCGGCGATTGACGCGCTGGTGCAGGAAGGCGAGCGGGCGCGCCAGTTCGGCTTTACCGCCTCCGAGCTCGAGCGCAGCAAGAAAAACCTGGTGCGCAGCCTTGAGCGCGGTTATAACGAGCGGGCAAAGTCCGACTCGGCCGGCTATGTGTCGGAGTACATCCGGCATTTCCTGGCCCAGGAACCGATCCCCGGCATCGCCAACGAATTCGAGTACGCCAAAGAACTTCTCCCAGGCATCACGCTCGATCAAATCAACCGCCACGCTGCGAGCATGATTCCGGGCGACGATCAGAAAAAGCTGGTGGTCTACATGGGCTCGGATAAAGCCGAAGCGCCGATCCCGGCAGGGACCGACTTGCTGTCGGCGGTGGCCAGCGCGGAGAAAATCGTGGTCAAGGCGCAGGATGAAAAAGTGTATGCCACCAGCCTGATGGACCAGCCACCGACGAGCGGCACCATCATTGTCGAAAAGGTCAATCAAGCCCTGGGCTTGACCGAACTGACCCTGGGCAACGGCATCAAGGTGATCCTGAAGCCGACCGATTTCAAGAACGATCAGGTGCTGATGAGCTCGACGCGCTTTGGCGGCGAATCGCTGTTCGGCGACCAGGATGCGTTCAATGCGCGCTACGCAGACGAGATTGTGCGGCACATGGGCTTAAAGAACTTCACGCCGTCCGACCTGCAAAAAGTCTTGGCCGGGAAAAGTGTGCGAGTCGGGCTCGGAATGGGTACCTATACCGAGAACTTCGGCGCCCACGCCGGCAGCGCGGACGTCGAAACCATGCTGCAACTGGTCTACTTGACGTTGACCCAGACCCGGCGCGACGACGCCCTGTACCAATCGTTTATCAGCAACCAGCAAGACTTGGCCAGGAACACGATGGCGCGCCCGGAGTCGGTGTTGCACGAGACCATCGAGACCACCGTGTACAACAACCACCCGCGCGTGGGCAAATTGCCGCGCCCGGAGGATTTCGACAAGGTCAGCCTGGAGCGCGTGCTCGGCATTTACAAGGAGCGCTTTAGCAGCGCCAAGGGCATGACCTTTTTCGTGGTCGGCAGCTTCGAGCTGGCCAAGATCAAGCCGCTGATCGCGACCTACTTGGGCAGCTTGCCGACACCCGAGCTTGCCACAGCCTACCGTGACCTCAACATCCGCCCGGTCACCGGCGTGGTCAAGAAAACGGTGTACCGAGGTACCGAAGCGAAGAGCAATATCTCGATTACCTTCACCGGCGAGGCGCGCTACTCGGAAGCCGAACAGATGAAGCTTGGGGCGCTGATCGAAGTGATGAATATCAAGCTGATCGAAGTGCTGCGCGAAAAAATGGGCTTGATCTACGGCGGCGGCATGAGCGCTTCCCTGGCTAAGATCCCATACGGAAATTACACCATCGGGGTCTCGTTGCCGACGGCACCCGAGAGTGTCGACAAGGTGATCGCAGCGACCTTCGCCGAGATCATGAAGGTCAAGCAGCGGGGACCGGTCGCGGCCGATCTGAACAAGGTGAAACGGAACTGGATCCAGAACTATCAAAAAGCGAAGCGCGAGAATGGTTATTGGATGGGGCAACTGCTGTCGGCATCCGTGTACGGTACCGATCCGGCGTCCATTTTGACGTATGAAAAGCGGGTCAACGCCCTGACGCCGGATGACTTGCAGCGCGCGGCCCAACGCTACTTCAACATGGGCAACTACGTGCAGGTGGTGCTATACCCCGAAAAATTAGCGGTCGCAACGCCGCCAACGCGCTGAAACGGGAGCGGCGGCGCCGACCCTAGCGCAGCATCTCGATGTGGGCAATCCCATCTTCTTGATACGGTTCGGAGGTGGTGAGAAACCCGAATCCGGCATAGAAGCGCTCCAGGTATTGCTGGGCTCCGATCCGGATCCGATGGCCCGGATGCTGCTGCTCGGCATGCCAGATTCCACGCTCGAGCAGTGCCTTCCCGATTCCAGTGCCGCGCGCCTCGAAAGCGGTGAGCACGCGCCCAAGCGACATTTCCGGATATTTCACGCCCGGCGCGATGCAGCGCAGGTACGCTGCCAGCGAGCGCTTGCCATCGCGCACTTGCCAAGCCATCAAGTGCATCGCATCCTGGTCAAACCCGTCCAGGTCCGGGTACAGGCATTGCTGCTCGAGCGCGAACACTTGCTGGCGCTGGGCCAGCACTTGGTACAAGTCGGCGCAGCGCAGTTGGTCAAACGAAAGCCACTGCCAGTTTGTCATGGATTCCTCATTATTCTGCCGGGAGCGGTCCTGCCTATTCACCGGTTTCGAACCCTTCGAGCACGTTGACGACATTGAGGCCGATGGCGCCGACGGCATAGCCGCCCTCGAGCACGAAAGCGGTCGGCAGCCCCAGGCCGGCGATGCGTTCGCCGATGCGCAGAAAGTCGGCGCTTGAGAGGGAAAAGTGCGACAGCGGGTCGCCCGCGAAGGTGTCCACCCCGAGCGAGACCACCAGCGCATCGGGCGCGAAGCTGGACAGGCGGATGCAAGCCGTCTCCAGCGCCGCGAACCACTGGGCCCGAGTCGACCCCGCCGCTAGCGGCAGATTCATGTTGTAGCCTTGGCCCGCGCCCTGGCCCGTTTCGTCGGCGTGGCCCAGGTAGAACGGAAACTCGGTGCGCGGGTCGGCGTGGATCGAGATGAATTGGACGTCGCCGCGCTGATAGAAAATGCTCTGGGTACCGTTGCCGTGGTGGTAGTCGATGTCGAGGATGGCGACGCGGCGTGCGCCGTCGTCGAGCAAATGCTGGGCCGCCAGCGCCGCGTTGTTCAGGAAGCAGTAGCCGCCGAAAAAATCGGCGCCGGCATGGTGGCCGGGCGGGCGCGTCAAAGCGAACGTGCCGCGTTGGCCCAGCCGCAGCGCATGGGCCGCGTTGACGGCGCAATCGGCGCCGGTCTTGGCGGCGATCCAGCTGCCGGCCGTGAGCGGGGTGCCGCTGTCCATCGAGTACAGGCCCAGCTTGGCGCAAAAGTTATCGGGCTCGATGTCGTCGCGCAGGCTGCGCACCGGCCACACCGAGGCGAACGCGTCGCGGCTGGCGTTGGCCGGGTCCAGCGCCAGCCACTGGCCCCACGCGTGGCGCAGGAAGTGCAGGTAGCGCGGGGTATGGATGCGCTCGAGCGACATCAGCGGCACGCCCTGCGGCGTGACGATGCGCCCGAGATTGCGGCGCGCCAGTTCGGCCAGCACCAGCTCGGCTCGTTCCGGCGTCTCGAAACAGGGCACCATCTCGCCCCTGAACATTTCGAAGCGGCCGCGGTGCTGCCCGTGTTGTTCGTTGTAGAAAGTGAGCACCTGATTCCTCGTCGGGTGGGGCCGGGCGCGCTAGTCGCAGGGCCCGCACAAGGTACTGGCAAGGTAGGCCGCCACAAACTGGTCGAAACTGCCCGTTTGCGATTGCTCGATCTCGGCCTGTTCGGCCAGCGAGGCGGCGGCCAGCTCGCTGAAGTAGGCCTTATCTTCCAGTGTCGGCGGATGGGCATGGAAGTAGTCGGCGTGGGCCTGACTCTGGCGCTGGCCAAAGCCGACAAATGAATTGCCGCCAGCCTTGATTTGGGCTAGTACGCGGGCCGACGGAGTGCATTCGGGATCGGCCAGCTTGGACTGCTGGGCCGCCATTGCCGCACCGTGCACGCCATCGGTGCGCTGGGCGTCGAGCAGGGCCGCCACCGGCGCGATGCGCGCCAGCAATTCGGCGCCCCATGCCTGCAAGGAGATCTCAGCGTCCCCGCGCTGCAGCATCAGGCCGGGGCGGCGCCCCTGCTTCACGGTGCGGGCGAAGTTTTCGGTGTGGACGCGGCTTTGCGCCGGGCTGATCGGCGCGCTCTCGTCGAGCGCGCAAAACAGCAGGAAAGCATCCATGAAGCGCCCGGTCTCCAGGCTGATGCCGATCGGCTCGAACGGATCGACGTCAAGGCAGCGCACTTCGATGTATTGGACGCCGCGCTGGCACAGGGCCTGGATCGGGCGCTCGCCGCTGCGGATCACGCGCTTGGGGCGAATTGTCGAATAATATTCATTCTCGATCTGCAGCACGTTGGTGCTGATCTGGAGCCACTGGCCGTCCTGCTTGGTGCCGAGCGCCTGATACGGCGGGTGGGGCCGGTTGACGGCCTCGGTCAGCGTGGCAACGTAGCTGTCTAGGCTATTGTCGTGCGGCGTCAGCCCGGACTGGGCATCGTTCTGGTAGCCGAGGTCGCTCATGCGCAGGCTGGTCGCAAACGGCAGGTACAGGGTGTCGGCCGACAGCGTCTCTAGCTGGTGCGCACGGCCGCGCAGAAAACCGGTCGCCAGGGCGGGCGAGGCGCCGAACAAATACATCAACAGCCAGCTATGACGCCTAAAATTGCGGATCAGCGCGAAATAGCTGTCGGACTGGAACTGCTTGGCCGCCTGCGGGCCGCTCTGGGGCGCGCCCTCGTGCTGCGCCAGCGCCGCCCATAGCTGTTCCGGCAGCGAATAATTGTAATGGATGCCCGCGATGCACTGCATGGCTTTACCGTAGCGCAGCGCCAGGCCGCGCCGGTACACATGCTTGAGCATGCCGATGTGTGACTTTCCGTACCAGGCAATTTCGATCGCGTCCTCGCCCGGCAGTTGGCACGGCATCGACTGGCTCCACAGCTGTTCGGTGCCGAGCTTGGTGTAGGCAAAGCGGTGGATCCGCTCCAGCTGGTGCAGCGTGATGCTGATGTCATGCTCGGCCGGCGTGATGAATTCCAGCAGCGCCTCGGCATAGTCGGTCGTGATCAGGGCGTGGGTCAACGCGCTGCCCAATGCCGGCGGGTGCGCGGTGCTCGCCAACTGGCCTTGGGGGTCGACCCGCAGCGTCTCTCGTTCGATACCGCGCAAGCCTGAAGCGAGCAGCGGGCGGTGCGCGTCGCCAGCCAATAGGGCCAGGCGGCGAGTCAATAGATTCGACAATTTGATCTTCCTTTCTTGTTCTGCCAGCAGATGGCTGGTGCTGAGATTAACCGAAAATGCGCTAGCGCGTCGGCGCGCCCGAAAAGCGCCTCCGGTGGCGGTCCGCGCGCGCCTGAATCAGGCCGCTCGGGCGCCGCTGACGCGCTCGATCCCCGCCAGATCCTGCCAGCTTTGCACCTCGCCAAAGGCGTGCGCCTGCAGCAGTGCGCGCACTGCGGCGGCCTGATCGTAACCGTGTTCCAGCAGCAACCAGCCGTTCTTCGCCAAGAAAGGCGCGGCGCCCCCGATAATCGTGCGCAGGGCCGACAGCCCGTCCGCATGGTCGGTCAGCGCGGCGCGCGGCTCGAAGCGCAAATCGCCTTGCGCCAGGTGGTTGTCGCCATCGGCAATGTAGGGCGGGTTGGCAGCGATCACGTCAAAGCTGCACTCTGGCAGCGCGCGGTACCAGTGGCTGTGAAAGAATGCGACTCTGACCCCATTAGTGGCGGCGTTGCTGCGCGCCAGCGCCAGCGCCTCGCTGCTCACGTCGAGCGCCGTGACTTGCGCGTCGGGCCGGCTGTGGGCAACGGCCACGGCGATGGCGCCGCTGCCGGTGCCCATGTCGAGCAGGCGGCCCTGCTGCGGCAGGCGTTCCAGCGCCAGCTCGACCAGCAACTCGGTCTCGGGGCGCGGGATCAGCACGGCAGGGGTGACCTGGAACGGCAAGCCGTAAAATTCGCGCTGGCCGGTGATGTAGGCGATCGGTTCACCATTCATCCGGCGCACGATCAGCGCGCTCAAACGCTCGGCCTCGTCCTCGGTCAGGCAGCGCTCCGATTGGGTGATCAAACCGACCCGGTTCAGGCCGAGCGCGTGGCACAACAGGATGCGGTTTTCCAGCGGTTCCAGCGCGGGTCTGGTTTGCAGCGCCTTGACGCTGGTGCCGGCGGCGATGGCGACCGATACCGACCTCATATTACGCCTGCCGGCGCGCCAGGATCCAGACCAGCAGCAGCGCGGACAGGCCGAAGCCGACCAAGGTCCATTGCGGCATCGACAGCCCGAAAAAAGGCATAGTGGCGTCTTCGCACAGGCCGTCGGCCCGGAACACATAGGGCATGAACCTGGCCGTGAAGACCTTGTTGAGTGAGGTTTCCAGGGGGTCGATGCCGCACGACAGGCCGGGATGGGCCAGCACATACAGGTGCTTGAGCGCCACCCCGATGCCGCCCAGCGCCGTAGCCAGACCCACCGCTGCGCCCAGCTTGGGCTTGTGAACGGCCACGCCGACCAGGCACGCCAGCGCCAGCGCCAGGAACAGGTAGCGCTGGATCACGCACAAGGGGCAGGGCAGCATGTCCTTGTAGTGCTGCAGGTAGAGCGCCACTGCGATCGAGGAAAGGCAGGCGGCGGCGATCAGCAAGAGCAGGTTGCGCGATTGTTTCATGGTGGGATCCAGGTTGGTCAGTGTCAGGTGGGCGCAACTGTATCACGCAAGCTCATCACGCAAGCTCATCACGCAAGTTCATCACGCGTTTTCATTCACCGAGGGCGGCCAGCAATTCGGCTTGGTGTTCGGCCGCCAGCGCATTGGTCAGGTCGGTCAAATCGCCGTCCATGATGAAGTCGAGCTTGTACAGGGTCAGGTTGATGCGGTGATCCGTCATGCGCCCCTGCGGGAAGTTGTAGGTGCGGATCCGCTCGCTGCGGTCGCCCGAGCCGATCAGGCTCTTGCGGGTGGCCGCTTCCTGCGACTGCTGCGCGCGCAACTGCACGTCCTTGATGCGCGCGGCCAGCACTTTCATGGCCGAAGCCTTGTTCTTGTGCTGGCTGCGGTCATCCTGGCATTCGACTACGATCCCGCTTGGCAAGTGGGTGATGCGCACGGCCGAGTCGGTCTTGTTGATGTGCTGGCCGCCGGCGCCGGACGCGCGGTAGGTGTCGATGCGCAGGTCGGCCGGATTGATGTTGACGTCTTCGACTTCATCGGCTTCCGGCATCACGGCCACGGTGCAGGCCGAGGTGTGGATCCGGCCCTGGGTCTCGGTGGCGGGCACCCGCTGCACGCGGTGGCCGCCGGACTCGTACTTGAGCATGCCGTAGACGCCCACGCCCGGGTCGCTGGACGACTGCCCGCCGACCAGCCGC
>JANPCW010000141.1:0-4564 GCA_031431155.1 Janthinobacterium sp.
ATCAAGGGCGGGTATCGCCTGGCTTCCCTGTTGCAGGCAATCTGGCCGTGACTGGCCGGCTTTAGCGTGAGCCTGATCGGATTGCCATCATCAGGCGAGCAGGCGCGTGAAGCGCGAGCGCCACTTTCCGAGGCTTTGCACAACGCTGGCCACCAATGATTTGCTGTCCGGATCGCGCGATGGTTCGACCCGGTGGCGCTTGGTTAGCGTCGGATTGGCACGCAGGCGCAAGTGCTCGCGCATCGCCGCCGAAATGGCAAGCTGGAACGAGCCGGCGCGGATTGGTTTGGTCGCGAAGCGGAAAATCTGCGCACCGTTGATCAATTTGATGACCAGGTCCGCATCGGCCGATTTGGTCAGGATCACGGTGGTGATCGACGGGTAGTGCTGCTTTAGGATGCGCAGCAGTTCACCGGTGTCGCTGCCACCGACGCGCGCCTCCGCGACAATCACCCCGATGTCGCTTTCCTCGAGAATCTTGAGTGCTGCCGGAATGCTCGATGCACCGTGAATGGTGTAGATCTGGCTGACAATTTGCTCCATCGCTTGGCGGTCGCCGGAGCTGTCGTCGAGCAACAGCAACTCCGGGCGCTCGCGCTCGTCCGCTTCGGTCGGCGCCGGCTCGAACGCCTGCTCGATCACATCGGCGGTTTCGCAAGCGGCTTCAGCGGCGGCGGCGATGATGCCCTTGATCTCTTCATGGTCCCACGGCTTGTTGATGAACCGGAACACCTCGCCGTCATTCACCGAGCCGACGATCGCCGTCAGATCGGAGTAACCGGTTAGCAGAATGCGCATGGTCGCCGGCGAACGCTTGCGTACCTCCGACAGCAACTCGATCCCGGCCATCCCGGGCATGCGCTGGTCGCTGACGATCACGTCGATGTGGTGCGCCGCGATGATCTCAAGCGCCTGCTGGCCCGAAGTTGCCGTATGTACCTCGTATTGGCCACGAAACATCGTGCGCAGCAGGTTGACAATCCGCTCCTCGTCATCGACGAACAAAAGGTGCGCTTTCTTTTCCATGGTTCTCTCCCAGTCTTCGATGCGGTCAAATGGTCTCGAGTAAGTCGTCCTCGGCAATCGCCTCGACCTCTTCCTGAGCGGACTTAAGCGGTAGCAGGATGGTAAACACCGTGCCGATCCCGGCTTCGCTATTGACTAGCAGCTTGCCGCCGTGCGCCTGGATGATCTTGTACGATATCGACAATCCCATGCCGGTGCCTTGACCGATCGGTTTGGTCGTAAAGAACGGGTCGAAGATCTTCGGCAACACGTGCGCAGGAATCCCACTGCCGTTGTCCTGGATCTCGATGCGCACGGTCGCGTCGTTCTCGAGCGCGGTGCGCAGCGTGATGCAGTTCGGTTCCGAGCGCTCCGGCATTGCGTGCGCCGCGTTGGTAATGATGTTGAGAAATACCTGGTTAATTTGCGAGGGCGAACCACTGATGCTCGGTACGTTGCCGTAGTCCTTTTGAACGACCACCTTGTTCTTGAGAATATGGTTCGCCAGCAGCAACGTGTTGTCGAGACCGGACTCGACCGAGAAGTCGGAGACCTTGGCGCGGTCAAGCCGGCTGAAGTTCTTCAGGTTGAGCACGATCTCCGAGATCTGCTCGATGCCATGGATGCCGTCCTTGAGCATGGCGCCCATTTCATCGAGCACCCCGCCTTCGACGACGCTCTTGACGCTCGCCTCCACGCTGCGCAGTTGCAAGTTGAGCGTTGCCCTATCGCGTTCGGTAGCGCGCAGCGAGCGGGTGAAGCCGTCGCTGTGCGCAGCCAGCGCCTGGATCGGCATCAGCTGTTCGTGCAGGACGCTGAAGGTGCCCTTGACGTAGGCCAGCGGGGTGTTGATCTCATGCGCGATGCCGGCCACCATTTGGCCCAGCGCCGACATTTTCTCCGATTGCACCAGGTGCGCCTGCGATTCCTTGAGCTCGAAGTTGGCATTGTTGAGCGCCGAGTTGGTCAAATTTAACAGCTTGTACGAGCGGATCGCCCGCCACCCGGCGTAGCCAAGCAACAACAGCAAGAACACCGAGTAGGCGAACAGCGCCTGGCGGTAGATTTGCTGGCCGGCGATCAAATGCGCGTGTTCCTGCATTTGCGCGTCGCTCAGGTTATCGATCGCCTTCGCCGTGGGCAGGCTGCTCAGCTCGGCGAGGATGCGGGTGCCGCTCTCTTGCTGGCGCAGCACGGTGCCGACGTGCGCGACCAGGGTTGCGGCGCGTTCGCGCCCCCCGGGCGGCAGCGCGGCCGTGAGCTGGCCGAGCTGGCGCGTGCCTTCGTCGATCCGTTCGCGCAACGCCTGGTCGGGCGTGAGCGAATAAGTCATGGTGTCGGCCAGCAGGTTGTTCAAGGCCCGTTCGATGTCCGTTTTTACGTCTGTTGCAACGCCGCTCTCGCGCGTCACCTGCGCCAGGTCGGTGGCGGCCACCGGCATGAAACGCGACGAATTGCGCAGAATCGCGTTTTGCGACTTGAAGCGCTCGATCAAGACAATCTTGCGATCCATCAGCTTCGAATAGGCGTCGAGCAGATGCAGCAGGCGCATGTTGCTGTCGGGCCGCTCGCCCCACAGCCGGTCGCTCTCGCTGGCCAGTGTCGTCTTCATCGACCCGATCAGCGGCAACGGGCTTGCGACCAAGTCATAATCGCTGGTCAGGCCGGTCTTGGCGCGCAGCACATCGCTGTTCCAGTCGGCATCGACCTGCTTGAGCGCGCGCAGCGAGCCAAGGATGTCGTTATGGGTATCGTAGCTGAGTGCGCGGGTCTGCATGTACAGCACGCCCAGGGCGGCCACCAGTCCAGTCGCTGCAACCACGTACAGCGCGCGAGTCGTCTTTATCTTCATGAAGATCTCCTGGGTGTGTCGGTCAAGGCGCGGCAACGCGGCCGGCCAGTTCCATTGACTTGCCGTTACGCTCGCCGGTCAGCGTATGCAAGAACTTGACGATCAAGTCTTTGTCTTGAGGCGAGGCGGGGCGTCCGAGTTGGTACTTGAACATCACATCGACCGCGTCGCCAAGTGTCTTGGCCGAGCCGTCGTGAAGGTAGGGCGCGGTCAGGGCGACATTGCGCAGACTAGGCACCTTGAATACATGTTTGTCGGCTTCGATCTTGGTCACGTTGTAGCGCCCGAGATCGGTGGCGGTTACATTGCCGCGTTTGGCGAAGTAGTCGCCCATCACCCCGAACGTCTGGAACATATTGCCCCCGACATTGACGCCCTGATGGCACGAGACGCAGCCATAGGTTTTGAACAGGTGATAGCCGCGCAATTCATCGCCCGACAGCGCCGCCTTGTCACCCCGCAAGTACTTGTCGAAGCGCCCGTTCGGCGTCGTCAACGAACGCTCGAAGACCGAGATGGCATCTTGAATATTTTTCGACTGCAAGCCATCCGGGTAAGACTGCTTGATCTGATCGACCAGCGCGCTGTCTTTGGCCAGCTTGGCGGTCACCTCGGCCCAGTTGCTGCCCATCTCTTTTGGGTTATGCACCGGGCCGGCGCTCTGCTCCTCGAGCGAGCCGGCTCTGCCGTCCCAGAACTGGCGAAAGTTCAAACTGCTGTTGAAAACCGTGGGCGCATTGATCGGTCCTTTTACGCCGCCGATTCCGATTGAGGACGGCAAGCCGTCGACGCCGCCTTTGGCTAGGTCGTGGCAGCTGGCGCACGACATCGAATTGTCACGCGACAGGCGCTTGTCGTTAAACAGCCGATCTCCCAGCGCGACCTTCTTGACATCGAGCCTGATATCGGTCGGAAGTGGCTTGATGGGCTCGTCACTTTGCGCGAACGCAGCGCCGCCCGCGCCCCACATGGAAATACACGATGCTGCCACCAGCGCCGTGCTGGCGCCTCCTTGAAAAAAAAACCGGCGAGCCAACTTAACGGGCGTACCGAAAATGGGTCGCATGCTCAGACTCCTTCTATTGTGTTTAGTAACGTACTGTTTCCATCGAAATTCTTTTGTTGCAACTGGTTACGTTTTAATTCTATTGCATTTGATCTTGGATAGGTTACACAATCGCTAAACATTGCGCAATGTCAATGTGTCGTGCAACACGGGGTTTGAATGGGTGTTATCCCACTGTGATGGCAGTCGGGTAAGCATGGCGCACAACCAGGTCGCGCGATTCCTGCTAGGGTTGAGTCGGCTGTGACGTACATCGTTATGGCGACCCCCATCGTCCACCGGATCAGACTATGAAATCGCATGTATTGGCAGGCGCTGTCCAGCTTTTATTGACGGCATCGGTCGGCGCCCAGCCGCTTGACGGCAAGACGCTCCCTTTGTGGGAAGTAGGTGCGTTTGGCGGAACTGCCTCGACCCCGGCCTACCCCGGTTCGGACGACCGATCCGCGCGCAATTTGATCTTGCCCTTCCTGATCTATCGGGGGCCGGTGATCCGGTCCGATCAGTCCGGCATCGGGGCGCGCCTGTTGCGCACCGATCTGCTCGAATTCGATGTCGGGTTTGCGCTGTCGCTCCCGGCGCGCTCTAACGATGTTGCGGCGCGCCGGGGCATGCCGGATCTGGGGTCGTTGATCGAATTT
>JANPCW010000142.1:0-3885 GCA_031431155.1 Janthinobacterium sp.
GCACGAACAGTCGTTCGCGCCCAGGGTTGTCGACTTCGCCTGCGATGCGGCATTAGCCAGGTCGACAAATTGGAAAATGGGAGCACATTGGAGACTATCCTGAGGCTCTTCATTGTGCGTCCTTGCCATACAAGTCGGAGGAGAGCGGCAATTTATTACACTCGTCGCCGTGCAGGGCGCGCATGGCGCAACGCTCCGGCGCATCCAGGCCCTCAAGCTCCGTCATCAGCATTTCGACCGAAATCGGCAGGTAGCTGGTCATCTCCAGCGCCCTGTCTTCGAAGATGTCCGTAGCGGGATGCTTTCTCTGCCAATCGGCCAGCGCCGTATCACGCTCACGAACGAGCGCTTCGATATGGGGACGATAAAGCCGCAACATGGCGCTCATCCAACGATTGATGCACAAGTTGGGGAAGGCATGATCGATGGTGAACCGATCGAGCATTGCAATCACCTGTTCCGCCGGATACCAGGTTTCATCCGTCACCCAGCGGTTGGTGCAGAACATCCCGGTCGGGTAGCCCCATGCATCCATGGAAATGGCAATCAGGTGGCAGATGGCATCGTCGCCCTTCGGCCAGGTTTCCGTCGCCCGCGGATAATCGATTGGTGCGCTGCCGGCCGGCATGCCGCCGGCTCGCAGGAAGGTGTGGAAATGCCCGTGTTCCGCCTCGTTTCCCCGATGTGCGTGGTAATAATACTGGCCGTAGGTATCGCTATCGAAGACGTCGTCGCGCGGGTAGTGTTCCAACTCGACGAAATCGCCTTTTCCCCGCAATACCTCGCCCACGACATTGAGATCGGCCTTTTCCAGGACCCGGTAGCACTCGCGGATTTCCCTCCCTGCAGCCAGCATCGATGCGCGCAATTCGAGAGGCAAGGCTCTTAGATTCAGGTTCAGGTTCATGATGTGGTGTGCTCCCATTGTGACGCGTCCTGATCCGCGCCATAGGTGATCGCCCCGGGTCTGGCACCTGGTCCGCAGCCGGGGCGACCTTGCGTCATTATTTCTTTGCTGCGCAGGGATTTTTCGCCGCACAAGGGTTCTTCGCCGCACAAGGGTTCTTCGCGGCACACGGGTTCTTCGCCGCACAAGGATTCTTCGCCGCGCACGGATTGGCTGTCGCTACGCCAGGCTTGTATCCTTTTTGTACCTTGCCGTAGTAGGCGACGAGCGACGCGAGTTCCTTGGAGTCCCAGGCCAGCGGCTTGGCGGCCATCGGCTTGACCATGCACAGTTGAATCATTTCATCGAGGTTTATTTTTTTCATGCCAATTTCTGTTGCCATCTGAACTGGGTGCGGGTATGGCTTGGCAAAGCTTGCCTGATAAGCTTTATTGCCCTCATGGCAGGTGCTGCAAGACGCGCCATTGGTACTCAGCTTTGCATCCTTGGACAGACGCTCGCCTTCGGCGATCAGGGCTGCCTTGTTCCCCTTGTAGGGCTTGTAGCCAGCTGGACGAGTAACTTGCTTCGGGTCCACCTTCATGCCTGCTGCACAGGGATTCTTGGCAGCGCAGGGGTTGGCTGCCTTGGCAGCGCAGGGGTTGGCGGCCTTGGCAGCACACGGATTTTTGGGTGCACAGGGATTGGCGGCAAGCGCGCCCCCCCCAAAGGCGGCGGCCAGGAGGCCGGTAGAAATCATTGCGGCGACTCGTGCATTTCGGGGCTTCGCGTACAGGTTCATGACAATCTCCTAGTTTGAATTAAAGTATCGAGGCCACTTCTGCAGCCTCGTGTTGCGCAAGTGCGCCACCACAACCGCGCCCCTGTTGGGCAGTACAGCATGGCAATGCTCGACCACCCGGATCGGGCAGCCATCGATGTCCCGTTCGATTAACTCGAACAGGGGAATTCGCGGTGTTCGGACAACTCCCAGTGGAATGCCAAGCGCCTGCTTGAGATCGCAGTCGAAGACGTAGTGCTCTCAACTGACGATGACAAGCGCGGCAGGTCGCCCATCTCGAAAATCGTACCTTGAGCGCGCCCTTGATCAGCCACAACTGGCGGCCATATGCCAACAGTCGGAGCATCTAAGCTATTTATTACAGCCACATTTAAAATAAAACAGCCAGCGCCATTCGAGAGTCCGAAAGGGCAGCGACAGTCCGTGTTTCAAGCTTTCAAGCTCGGAGCAATCGAGCGGCTAGCAACGGCATTGTCGTGGCCCGCGGAGGAAGGGAATCGCTATAGCCAGCCGCCGCGGAATCCGGCGCGCCGCAAACCGGTGGCGACATAAGGGCAGTCGCGCATCAGCCGCCAGATCAGTTGGGTGCGATGGTTCTCGATCATCATCACCACGATGCCCTGGTCGAGCCCGAAGTGGCCGGCCGACACCCAGGCGCCCCGGCCGGCGCTGGCGAGGGTCGGATTGAAACTGCTCGCGTATTGCCGTGCGGACAGCATCTCGGGATAGCATTGCAGCATGGCGCGCGCAGCGCGCAGGGCGATCTCGGGCGCGAACGGCAGCGACGCCAGCGCCGCCCATCCGCCCAGGGTTCCGTCGTCGGGACCGTAGGGCACGCCGCGCGCGGCGTAGCCGAACAAGCGGCGCCGCTCGCTGGCCAGCTCGGGCAGCTGATTGCTCGGGCCATCGCAGGCAGTCAGGCCCCAGCAGTTTTCATCGTAACCGGCGAACCCGTGCGGATTGCGCCGCGCGTACTCGCGCTGAACTTCGGTCGCGCGCCGGCTGTTCTCGAAATAGTCGCAGCGCTTCTCGCGCATGAAGCGATCGCGGATGCCCCGAAAATCGATCCATGCGTGCGAGAACTGGTGCACGAACAACGGCCCCGCATACAGAAAATCGTAGCCGTACAGATTTTCCCACTGGTAGGTCGCGGTCCATGCCTGGTAGCAATCGCCCGGGATCGGGTGCGTGGGCGAACCCACGGCCAGCACGTACAGCAAGATCGCTTCGCTATAGCCATCCCAGCAGTAATGCAGGAATCCGCTTTCAGGCTTCCAGCCGTGATTGAGCGTGGCGCCGCCGTTCTGCGCCCAACGCCAGTCCACGCGGCGGTACAGCATATCGGCCAGTTCGCGCAGCGCGATTTCATCCGCACCGTTCGCGCTGAAGTACCTGCCCGCAGTCAGCGCGCCGGCGATCAGCAGCGCGGAGTCGATCATCGACAGCTCAGAGCGCCAGACGCGGGCGCCGCTGTGCATATCGAGAAAGTGGTAGTAGAAACCCTTGAAACCGGTTGCCTCCGGGCTGCCGCTTTGATCGCTGTCACGCAGGAAGCGCAGCACGGAAAGACTGCGTTTTACCGCGTCGGCCCGCGTCATCCAGCCGCGCTCCACCGCCACCGGATAGGCCGACAGGGCGAACCCGACGACGGCAATGCTGCACGGGGAATTCGCGCGCGAGGTGTCGGCGACCAGGCCGTTGGCCGGATTCACCGAGTCCAGAAAGTAGGCGAACGCGGCGCGTTCAAGCCCGTCGAGCAAGACCTCGTCTGTGGTCTCGGCTAGGTTCACCACGCGCTGCCCCCATCATCGCCCGTCACCATTTCAGCCAGCGCCGCAGCAGCGATGCGATGGTCGGCGTCAGGCGCGTGCGCTGGTAGGCGTCCGCCGCCTTCTTGATCGCTTCGGCCTGGGTCGGATAGGCGTGGATCACGCGGGCCAGCGTGCCCAGGCCGACGCCGGCGACCATCGCCAGGGTGATTTCGTTGATCATCTCGCCCGCATGCGGGGCCACAATGGTCGCGCCGAGAATCCGGTCGGTGCGCTCCTGGACGTGGATCTTCACGAAGCCGACCTCCTCGCCGTCGGCGATCGCGCGGTCCACGTCGTGCATCGGGATAGTAAAGGTCTTCACCGGTATGTCCCGCTCGCGTGCCTCGCGCACATAGAGTCCGACATGGGCGATCTCAGGATCGGTA
>JANPCW010000143.1:0-2993 GCA_031431155.1 Janthinobacterium sp.
GTCGCCTGAATCGTTTCGGTCATGCAGTCACCCACTGTTAGCACACGACATTAACCAAAAATCACTCGTCCAAGGACGTATTGCACCAGCTCCCCCAAGTCACGCACGCCGTCCGCAAGAGAATTTGCGCCATCTTAGTCAACACTTCAAGCCCTTGCGCTCCAGGCATGAACCGTCCCCCTTGTTTCGGCATTACAGGCGAGGTCAGCAACAAATCAAAAATTTGCTTAAGCGCAAGCGCCGATCTTCGTTCATGGGATAGCCTCTAGTCTGGCGCAATAAACTGCAATCAATAAAATATTTAGCTGCTAAAATTTATCGTTCCACAATGTGAGGCGCAGCCGACTGTGTACAACCAGATTTTTTTTACCAACGTCCTGCGCCTGCTTGACGAACGGGACATGACAAAAAGCGAGCTTTCCGAGCTGGCGGGGATGTCCGTTTCATTCCTGTCGGACCTGACGAACGCCAAGGCCAACCCGTCGCTCAAGATCATGGAAGCCATAGCGAAAGCACTGGATACCCCCCTGCCAGCGCTGCTGGAAATGACGGACCTTGACAGGGGCTCGCTCGATGCCCTGGCGGGCGGAAAGGCGCCAAACAGCCTGCCCGAAGGCCTGACGCGGGTAACGGCCATCCTGACCGAGTACCAGGCATTCATGGTCCGGCAATGGGATGACGCGAACAGGAAGGTGCTGTCCGATACGAAACCAAGGAAATCGTGACACCAAGGTGAGATGGATTATTAGCAGCAAGGAAACTTCTCCTGTAATTGAGAAATCTTGCCTGCGGTAAAACACCTTGTGCTGCATCACCACCCGGCCTGTCAGCTTTCGCTTTATCCCCGGTATTTGATTAATCTCCAAGCTCGGCATATTTTTCGATATATCCTTTATTTGCGTGATAAAACGCAAACGCGACAAGGATGCAGCGATCATGGCAGAGTCTGAAGACTTTTCGACGCTAAAGGAAATCGCCTGGGCTTCGCCGCCCGCGTCGAGTCCTTTTGCCCGCTGCAGTTCCTGGCGACGAAAGGCGATCGCGCCTGGGCAATGGAATGGATCGACACGATCCTGGCCCTGAACAACGTCGGGACCAGCCCGGCGCAGTGCAACGAGATTGGCAACGCCATCATGAGCATGCACGCCAGCGGGACCAGGACACTGTCCGAATTTTCGGTGACGATCCAGGACGAAGCGATCCGCGACGCCTTCCGGCAGTACACGGTGGACGGCAACATGGGCCATCTGCTCGACGCCGAAGAGGATGGCCTGTCACTCTCCGACTTCACGGTGTTTGAAATCGGGGAGCTGATGAACCTGGGCGAGAAATACGCCCTGCCGACGCTGCTGTACCTGTTCCGCCGCATCGAACGCAGCCTGACCGGTCAGGCGACGGTCATCATCCTCGACGAAGCCTGGCTGATGCTCGGGCATGCCGTATTCCGCGCCAAGATCCGGGAATGGCTCAAGGGGCTGCGCAAGGCCAATTGCCTGGTGCTGATGGCAACGCAAAGCCTGTCGGACGCGGTCAACTCGGGGATCCTGGATGTGATTGTCGAATCGACGGCCACCAAGATTTTCCTGCCCAACGTCTACGCCCGCGACGAAGACACGGCCGCGCTCTATCGCCGCATGGGCCTCAACATGCGCCAGATAGAGATCCTGGCCACGGCCATTCCGAAGCGCCAGTACTACTACGTGTCGGAAAACGGCCGGCGCCTGTATGACCTCGCCCTCGACCCGGTGGCGCTGGCCTTTGTCGGCGCCACCGACAGGGAATCGGTGGCTTCCATCAAGGCCCTGGAAGCAAAATTCGGCGACGCCTGGGTCAGCGAGTGGCTGGCAAGTCGTGGCATCAACCTCAATGAATATGGAGCCGCCGCATGAGTCTCGCAGACAAATTCAAGAAGTTAATGCTCAGGAAATCCTTCGTTGATTCGGAAACCGATGAATTCATGGCCGGTGGCCGCCGCAACGGTGAAAACGACAACCCCTACCTTTCCGCTCGCCGCACCTGGAACGATCACGTCGGGGCGGTCGTGGCGTCGCGCCAGACGTGGCAGATGGTCGGCATCCTGTCGCTGCTGATTGCCCTGGCCAGTGTCGGCGGGATGATCCATATCGCCAGTCAGTCCAGATTCGTGCCCTACGTGGTCGAAGTGGACAAGCTGGGACAAGCCGTGGCCGTGGCGCCGGCCCAGCGCGCAGCCGCGGTCGATCAGCGCGTGGTGCATGCATCCGTGGCCTCGTTCATCAGCGATGCCCGCCTGGTCACGCCCGACGTTGCCCTGCAGCGCAAGGCCGTGTTCCGGCTCTATTCGATGTTGTCAGCCAGCGACCCGGCCACGGCCAAGACCAACGAATGGCTGAACGGCGTTGAAGACAGCAATCCGTTCAAGCGTGCGGCCAGGGAAACCGTGAGCACCGAAGTGCTCTCGGTCCTCCCGCAAACACCGGACACCTGGCAAGTGGACTGGATGGAAACCGCGCGTGACCGGCAAGGCGTCATGAAGGGCCAGCCATTTCGCATGCGCGCCCTGGTCACGGTCTACACCGTGCTGGCAACGCCGGAAACAACGGAAGAACAAGTGCGCAACAACCCGCTTGGCATCTACGTCCGCGACTTCTCCTGGTCGAAACAGCTCTAGCCCTGAAGGCAACGCTCATGAAAACGTCCCGTCTCAAGTCACTTCGTCTCAAGTCTATTCTTGCATTGATCTTGCAAGTTGCGCCCGCCCTTGCGATGGCGGCCGCCCCTGTCGACAAGAATCCGGCCGATCTCTATTTTTCCAAAAACAACCCGACCTTGAGCCCGCAGGAAAAGGCGACCATTTCCAGCGCCGGGCGGTGGCGCAATTCAAGCAGCAGCGGCACCAGGCCGGTGCGCGGGGCCGACGGGTCGGTCCGCTTCCTGTTCGGTGCGCAGCAACCGAGCATCGTTTGCGCCGTGCTGCAAGTATGCGACGTCGAGCTCCAGGCGGGCGAACAGGT
>JANPCW010000144.1:0-2965 GCA_031431155.1 Janthinobacterium sp.
CTGCACGTGGCCCAGCCGGCGTTGACCCAGCAATTGCGCCAACTGGAAGATGAGCTGGGCGCGCAATTGCTGCACCGCTCGGCGCAGGGGGTCACCAGCACCGACCCCGGCAAGGTGTTTTATGAACATGCGCAGGCGATCCTCAAGCAGGTCGCCGACGCCAAATCGGCGGTTACCCAATCGACTACCCGGCCTGCGGGCAGCGTCACCCTCGGGCTGCCGCACAGTGTTTCGGGCGCCCTGGCGCTGCCCTTGCTGATGGCAGCGCGCGCCCAGTACCCGGAAATCACGCTGCAATTGACCGAGGAACTGACCGGCAACTTGAGCGAGCAACTCAAATCGGGGCGCATCAACCTGGCCGTCCTGTTTGACGACGGCCAATTGACGCCGTTTAGCAGCACCCTGCTGATCGAAGAAGAAATGCGCTTTATCTGCCGCGCCGATTCGGTCTTCGCGCAAGGCCGGCAAGCACTTAGTTTGGCCCAGGTCCTGGCGACAACCCTGATCCTGCCCGGCTTGCAGCAAGGCGTGCGCACGCGCATTGAAAACGTGGCGCGCGCCGCCGGGCTGACGCTAGGTCCGGTGATCGAGATCAACTCAATCGCGATTTTGAAGTCGGCGATCCTGGCCGACATGGGGGCGACGATTTTGCCGGTGGCGCCATTGCTGGCTGAAATCGAGCGCGGCGCGATGATTGCCACTGCGATCAAGGAGCCGGCGATGTCGCGCACGGTCGCCTTGTGCGCGTCGAAAAATATCCCACTCACCAATGCGGCCGCTGCCGTCGCTCGCCTGGTGCTGCAGGTAACCAGCCAATTATGCGCCAGCGGCGCTTGGCTGGGCGCGCGCACCTTGCCCGAAGAACGCTTGCAATAATCGATCGCCGCGTGGAACCGCAAGTCGGCCCGACCGCCCCATCATTTTTTCTTATAGCCCTATCCGCAATCGGTATTTCCACGCCCGGCTTGATCGCCCTACACTGCGGCCACAGTCATAGCGCATGCCGATTTCCGTACCAAAGTCGCCATCCCCCGACACCAACGCTTGACCAGCCACCGCCTACCCGGCGCGACGCTGGTCAGGCGCGATCTGAATCAACATTTTGGAGCACACCATGCCAGAAATTACGGCGACGCAAGCTGCGGCGCAGGACGTATCAACCCGTCTGACGACAGTCAGCCTGGACGACAAATACAGCGCCACCTCGGGCGACATTTTCCTGTCCGGGATCCAGGCCTTGGTGCGCCTGCCGATGATGCAGCGCCAGCGCGACGCCGCCGCCGGCCTCAATACCGCCGGCTTTATTTCAGGCTACCGCGGCTCCCCGCTGGGCGGGCTCGATGAAACCCTGTGGAAAGCGAAGAAGCACCTGGAAGCGCACCACGTCCAGTTCATCCCCGGCGTCAATGAAGACCTGGCCGCCACCGCGGTCTGGGGCTCGCAGCAGGTCGACTTGATCGGCCCCGCCAAGTACGACGGCGTGTTCGCCATGTGGTACGGCAAAGGCCCCGGCGTGGACCGCTGCGGCGACGTTTTCAAGCACATGAACCATGCCGGCACCGCGCAGCATGGCGGGGTGCTGCTGGTGGCCGGCGACGACCACGGCGCCTATTCCTCGACCCTGCCGCACCAGTCGGACCACCTGTTCTCGGCCTCGATGATTCCCCTGCTCTACCCGTGCAACGTGCAGGAATACCTGGACCTCGGTTTGCACGGCTGGGCCATGTCGCGCTTTTCCGGCTGCACCGTCGCCTTCAAGGCGCTGGCCGACACGGTCGAATCGTCGGCCTCGGTCGACGCCAATCCGTTCCGGGTCGAGATCAAGATCCCGCAAGACTTCGTGATGCCCGAAGGCGGCTTGAATGCGCGCCTCTCGAGCGAGCCGCTGGGCTTGCAGGCGCGGCGCCAGGAAGCGCTGATGCAGGACTATAAAATCTACGCGGCGCTGGCCTATGCGCGCGAGAACAAGCTGAACCACACCACGATCGACAGCCCGAACGCGAAACTGGGCATCATTGCCTCTGGCAAGTCCTACCTGGACGTGCTGGAAGCGCTGGAAGACCTGGGCATCGATCAAGCGATGGCGGTCAAAGTCGGCCTGCGCCTGTTCAAGGTCGCGATGCCATGGCCGCTGGAGCCGGACAGCGTGCGCGAATTCGCGCAGGGCCTGGACGAGATCCTGGTGGTCGAGGAAAAGCGCCAGATCGTCGAATACCAGCTCAAGGAACAACTGTATAACTGGCGCGACGACGTGCGCCCGCGCGTGATCGGCAAGTTCGATGAAAAAGGCGAGTGGGTCGCGCCGCGCGGCGAATGGCTGCTCACCTCCAAGGCCGACTTCTCGGTCTCGCAAGTGGCGCGCGTGATCGCGTCGCGCGTCGCGCGCCTGATCACCGACGAGGCGACCTGCGAGCAGATCAAGGACCGCCTGGCCTTCCTGGACGCGAAAGATGCGGTCTTGAAAAAGGCCATCAACACCCCGTTCCGCCCGGCGTTTTATTGTTCCGGATGCCCGCACAATACCTCGACCAAGGTTCCCGAGGGCAGCCTGGCGCTGGCCGGCATCGGCTGCCACGTGATGGCCACCTCGATTTACCCTGAGATGAACAAGCTGACCACCCACATGGGCGGCGAAGGCGCGCCGTGGATCGGCCAGGCCGCGTTCTCGACCATTGCGCACGTGTTCCAGAACCTGGGCGACGGCACCTACTTCCACTCCGGTTACCTCGCGATCCGCGCTGCAGTGGCAGCCAAGGTCAACATGACCTACAAGATCCTCTACAACGACGCGGTGGCGATGACGGGCGGCCAGCCGGTCGACGGCATGATCAGCGTGCCGATGATGGCGCAGCAGATGGCGGCCGAAGGCATCGTGCGCATCGCGCTGGTGACGGAAGACCTGTAGCGCTACCGCGACCGCTCTACCCGGCCCGAATGCGTGACCCTGCATGACCGCAAGGACATG
>JANPCW010000145.1:0-8929 GCA_031431155.1 Janthinobacterium sp.
GCGGGGGCGAGCAGACCCACCAGGTTGGGAACAAGGCGCTGATTCATGCCGCCGCCTCCTGCCTGCGACGCAGTTGGGCCAGGAACAAGTCGCACAGCGCAACCGTGGTGCGGCGTGAATCGAAGCGCTCGCAAATGCGCAGCCGGGCGGCCTGGCGCAGTCTGGCGTGCAGGTCCCTATCATCGAGCACACGGCGCAGTGCGCTGGCCAGGGACGCTGGGTCCCGGCTTTCCACCAGCAAGCCATGCACGCCGTCATCGATCATCTCGGGGATGCCGGAGATGCAGGTAGAGACCACCGGCACGCCCATCGCCATCGCTTCGGCCAGCACGTTGGGAAAGCCATCCCGGTCGCCGTCATCCATCACTTGGCACGGCAGTGCGAACACTTGCGAATGGCGATAGATTTCGCGCAGTTCATCCTGCGTTACCGCGCTGCGCAGCTGTACCAGGTGGCCGAGCTGGCGCTCTTCAATCAGCTGGAGGATGCCCTCGTAAGCACTGCCGCGCTCACCGACGATCACACAGCGGAAACGCACCTCATCGCGCTTGAGCAGGGCGCAAGCCTCGATCAGCTGGTCGAAACCTTTTTTTTCGACGAAGCGGCCCACCGACAGGATCAGCGGCAGTTCAGGCTGGTCCGAGGGCTGGGATGGCGAAAAGTAGTCGATGTCGAGGCCGTGGTAGACGGTATGCACCTCGCACGGGCGTGCATGGCGGGCGCGCAGTGCGTCCGCATTGGCGCAGGTGCAGGTCGCCACGAACGAGGCTGCGTCGAGCTTGCGCTCAAGCAGGTCGCCGGGATTCAGTTCAGCCTGGTATAGATCCTTGGCATGCGCGGTAAAGCTGAACGGGGTCGCGGTGAGCCGGCTCACGAACCAGGTAATGGTCGTCACGCCGTGGCAGAAATGCCCGTGCAGATGACCGATATCGCCGCAGCGCAAGACCTCTTCGGCGATCTGGCCCGCTTGCAGGAACTCTTTCAGGAACACTTTGCGCAGGCCCTGCCGGTCACCGCGGTAGCGCCAGCACATCGCCAGCGCGGCGCCGAGCGTGCGTGTGTAGCGCAGCGGGTGGCGCAGCGCCAGCGCCGCATTGGCACGCCAGAAGCTGGGCAGATTGCGCGTCAGCCAGGCCGGCAAACTGGTGCCGGATAGGGAAGTGGCCGCCGGAAGGTAGGTCAGGGGAGCTTGCACCGCCGCTACCACGGCATGCACTTTGTCTTCGTTCTCGCGTTTCACGGAAAACAGGCGCAGTTGCAAGCCCATTTGTTCAAGCTGGTGGATCTCATGGGTGATGAAGGTCTCCGACAGGCGCGGATAGCCATTCATGATGTAGGCGACTTTTTTGCCTTCAGGTGTCGACAGTGTCGACGCGCGTGTTTGATGCAGTGGACCAGATCGAAGCGCGTTCATTGATGTAGCCATTGTTGGTCTCCAGCAGGTGGCAAAGCAGAAGTAGATTGCGATCGTTGTCGAACCATTCGGTGACAGTCTTGCGTGCGTTATGGCCCAGCTCGGCGCACAAGCGCGGGTCCTGCAGCAGTCGCTTGACGGCATCGGCCAGGGCTTGCGCTTGGTCCGGCTCGACCAGCAAACCGTTGCGCGATTGGCCCACCAGTTCCGGAATGCCGGACACGCGCGATGCCACCACCGGCAGCCCCATCGCCATCGCCTCCAGCAGCACGTTCGGGATGCCGTCGCGGTCACCGTCGGCGGCAATGCGCGACGGCTGCACAAAGACGGCGGCGCGCGCATAGCGCTCGATCACCTGTTCACGCGGCAAGGTGCCGACCAGGAATACTTGCTCGGCCAGGCCATGCTGCACGATCAGCGCTTGCAAGGCCTCGCGCTGCTCGCCGTAGCCGACGATTTCGCAGCGGAACGCCTGGCCGCCGGCACGCAGCACGCGGCAGGCCTCGATCAGGGTGTCGAGTCCTTTTTTCTCGCGTAGCCGCCCCACGGCCAGGATCAACGGCACGGCCTCGGGAGGCCGCCTTTGGCACGGATGGAACAGCGCATGGTCGATTCCGTGATACATGCGGTGGATCGATGCGCGCGGAGCGATCGATGCGAGCGTCTGGCGGTTCATTTCGGTACAGGTGACGGTGAACAGGGCGGCTTCCAGCTTGCGGCGCAGGTCGGCTGGCTCGGACAGGTAAATGTCCTTGGCGTGGGCCGACAGCGAGCAGCGCACCGTTGATAATTGCCCAACCAGCTCGGCCACATCGGCCGGGGTGGACAGGAAATGGGTGTGCAGATGCTGGACCCCGTCCGCTTGCAGCTGCTGTGCGAGCCAACCGGCGCGCAGGAAGTCGTCCAGCCCGCGCCAGCCGCGGCCGGCCGCGAAGTACAAAGAACGCACGTAACGTAGCGGATTGGCGCACAGCAGGCGAAGGTGGCGGGTCGCAAATTGACCGACACGGGCAGGCGCGAAAGTGGGCACATAGGTCAGCGCAGCGCGCACCCGACCGACCGCGGGATGCGTGACGCTGTCGGTAGGGGGGGCCAATGCATACAGGTGCAACGGTACCTGCAGGCGCTCCAGTCCAAGGATTTCCTCGAGGATGAAGGTTTCGGACAATTTGGGATAGACCTTGACCAACATGCCGATCGGGCGCTCACCGTTGCTGAGAGGGTATTTCATGCGGCGTGCTCCGTCATGTCTTCATGCTCCAGGCGGCGGCGGGAGTCGGGTGCGCGGCGCACCGGATCGCGGGCGCAGGCGGCAGATTCCATGCCGATCATGTCGAAAATGGCCGCCGTTACGCGTTCCAGGCCATCGAGGGTCTTCAAATGCGGCAGCGCCTCGCGTCGGGCCAGCGACGCCAGTTCCGCCTGCACCGCCTGCAGCAAGCTGTCCGGCGTCATCTGATCGGGGTGCAGCATGCGCAGCAAGCCGCGCGCGTCCATGCGCTGGGCCCGAATGCATTGTTCCTTGCCTGGCATTATGCGTGGCACCACCACGGCGCGTTTGCGCAGCGTCAGCATCTCGCACACGGTGTTGTATCCTCCCATCGACACCACCACATCGGCGGCATCGATCAACGACATCATGTCGTCGCTAAAGTCTTGCAGGCTGACCTGGGGCAGGGCGTGCGCGGCCTGCTTGATCGCTTGGCGCTGCGCGTCGCCCATTTCGGGGCCGCACACGATGTGGGTGCGCGGACGGCTTGCCGCCGGTAATGACTGGAGACCCTGCAGGCACGTGCTGATGAGGCTGTGCCCATCCTCGCCGCCACCGGCCGTCACCAGCAGCATCGGCTCATGCTCGGCCACCCCGAAGCCGCGCCGCACGGCCGCCCGCGATTGGCGCCCGGGTTCGCGCGCAATGTAGCCGCAATACCGGACTTTGGCTGCGGCGCACAATGGAAACGCATACTCGCGGCGCATGTCGAAGATGTCAGGCGAGCCCACCACTAGCACTTGATCGTAGTAGGTATCGATCACATCGAAATAGCCTTTCTTGCGCCACACCGGAATGGTTGCCTCAGGGCTATCAAGAATATCGCGCAGCAGCAACACCAACTTTGGCTGGTGCATTCTGGAGTCGAGGGTCTCAAGCGCGCTATACAGCTCGTCCTCGACGCCAAACGGTTTCTTGTCCACCAAGATCAAGTCCGGCGCAAAGTCCGCGATGGTGCTGCGGATGATATTGGCGCGCAGGCGCACCGTGGCCGGCAGTGACAAATCAAGATAGCGGGCGGAATAATGGCCGCTGACGCCGCGCCACAGGCACGGCAGCTTCACATAGTCGATGCGCGGCGGAATCTGGAAGGCATGCAGCATCGGCGATCCGGTGATGATCAGCACCGATAGGTAGGGCGACGATTGCACCAAGTGACGTGCCACCTCCAGCATGCGCCGTATATTTCCCAGGCCAAATGTGTCGTGCGAATAGATCAGGATGCGCTTCATACAGTGTTCCTTTCTCATCGGGCCTCGCAACTTCACCGAACGCGGCTGGGAAATGGGAGGAGCTGCAGCTACAGAGGTCGACTCACGCCAAGGCGGAATCCTATTCCGCTGATAAAGACAAATTGCGCTGTCTTTGATCGCGGTGTGAGTCCATAGTAGTCGCCGTCAAATTGATGCACTATGCCCGTTGGGCCCTTTTTCGGACGGTCCAAAGTCGTGAAATCGATGAGACCTTGGTCGATTTGCCATTGAGCAGCGTTTCCCAAAAAAAACGACCCGGGCGCACATGCGACCGGGTCGTGAAGTCAAGACCAAAACGTTTTACTGCCTTAATGCAAGAGCCATCCTTATCTGAGTTATCCGAGCGGAATTATCCGAGCGGGAGCTGACTATTCGGCGCCCATTTCCTTGAGCAAGTTGCCGGCTTTATCAACGTGTTTCATCTGCCACAACATGTAGCGCAAGTCGACCTGGATCGAGCGCGTGTTCGCCTTGTTGTAGTCCCAGTCGGAGATGATCGAATCGAGCGTGCCGTCGAAGGCCAGGCCTATGAACTCGCCTTTTGCATTGAGCACGGCCGAACCGGAGTTGCCGCCGGTAATGTCGAGCGTTGCCAGGTAGTTCACCGGAACCGTCTTGAGCGCAGCATCGACGTATTTCCCAAAGTCCTTGGCCTTGATCGCGGCCAGTTGCGCCGCAGGTGCGTTGAACTCGCCGCTGCCGGTCGCTTTGGCAGCGACTCCATTGACGCTGGTAAATGCGGTCCAGCTGGTGCCGTCAACCCCGTGCGGACGGCTCGCGATCTTGCCGAATGTGACGCGCAAGGTGCTGTTGGCATCCGGATAGACGGCTTGGCCCTTGCTATTCATGTAAGCGATTTTCGCTTTCATGTAGTTGGCATAGGCTTGCTGAATCTTGCCGGCCAGTTCTTCTTCCTGCGCTTCGCGCTTCATGCTTTCGTCGTACATAGCAACGACCGCCTTGATCAGGCTGTCGTTGCTTGCCTTGAACTCGTCTGGTTTGCGCTCAAACCAGGCTGCGCGATCCGTTTTGCCGTTCAGTTTGCTGCCCGCGTACAGCGTATCGAGCAAGGCTTTCAGATCGGCCCCCGACATACCGTCCTTGATGCCGATGACCGTGTCGAAGTTCGCATTGCGATCCTTGGCCGCTTGCGCTGCATACTTGCTCAGGCTGTGCAACACCAATGCCTTGTCGACTTTTTCATCGTAGCTGCGCTCGATCGCCTCGACCCCCGACTTCAAGCGTGGCAAGTCGCGGACCTGGTAGCCGGCTTTGCGTTCCGGATCGGGCTTGGTCGTTTCGTTGGCCAGGCGGTACAGGGTGCGCGCGGTGCTCAGCAGGCGCGGCCAGGAGGCATTGAAGTAAAAGTCGCGCTTGGCTTCGGCATCGCGTTGCGCGATCAATTTCTCGATTTGCTCGATATCGCTGGCGAACTCTTTCTTGCGTGCTGGGTTCGCGTTGACCCACGCCTTCAAGTCTGCGTGTTCCCCGGTCTTGCGCGTCAAGAAGTCGCTGCCGGCGTAGCTGTCGATCATGCCTTGCCGGTTCTTGTAGTAATTGTTGATGCTGGCGACCTGGCCTGCATACTTCAGCTTGGTGTCTGCATTGTCTTTGGTTTCGCTGGCGATGATGGCCAGGTTTTCGCCCGACGCTTTCACGAACGCCGGGTAGTTCCAGTCGAAGGTGTACGCCACTTCCGATGGCAGGCGGTGCCGGTTGGTGCGGCCCGGGTAGCCCAGCAGCATCACGAAATCGCCTTCCTTGACGCCTTGTTTGGCCAGCTTCAGGAAGTGCTTCGGCACGTAAGGAACATTGTCCTTGTTAAAGTCGGCCGCTTTGCCGTCGCGGCTGACATAGGCGCGGTAAAAGCCATAATCGCCGGTGTGGCGTGGCCACATCCAGTTGTCGGTGTCGCCGCCGAATTTGCCCACGCCGGCCGCCGGCGCATGCACCAGGCGCACGTCGCGGATTTCCAGTTGCTTGATCAGGTAGAACTCGAGCCCGCCATAATAGGCCGCAACGTTGCAGCGGTGGCCCGGCTCTTTTTCGCACTCGGCAATCAGCGTTTTCTGGTTCTTTTCGATCGCGTCAACGCGTTTCTTGCCGCTCAGCTTAGCCACGTCGGCGTCGATCACCTTGGCGCTGACGTTGCTCACGTCCTTGGTGACAAAAATGCGGGCCCCTGGCGCAGCCGGCAACTCGTCGGCCAAGCTCTTGGCCAGGAAGCCGTTGGCGAGCAGGTCGCGCTCTGGGGTGGAGTTGTGCGCCACGCTGGTGTAGACGCAGTGGTGATTGGTTGCCACCAAGCCTTGCGGCGACACGAACGAGGCCGAGCAGCCACCCAGGCTGACGATCGCGCCCATCGGAAATTGGGTCAGTTTAGTCAGGGTGGCAGGGTCCAGCTTCAAGCCTGCAGCCTTCAGTTCTTTCGCTACTTGTGGCAGCTGCTGGGGCATCCACATGCCTTCGTCGGCATGTGCGACGTTACTGAGGATGGCCAGCGTGATCAGTGTCTTTTTCATCGAGTTCTTGTCTAGGTGAGAAAATCGGATGCTCGGCAGAGCGTGACAGAGTATCCAGAGCGCCACTTTATTAGTCAATCAGAATTTTAATGAACAGCGGAAATGTCTTATTCATGTCATAGCATGCGTGCGCCGGAATGCAAAAAGCCTCTTTCCAGTGCTGGAAAGAGGCTTGGCAGGCAAACGGCGACGGATTAGTCCGCCTTGATCGCTTCCACCTGGATTGCCAGTTTGACGCCCGGTGCGAAGGCTGGCGTACCGAAGTTCAGGCCGAAATCGGTGCGATTGAATTCAGCCGATGCGTCGGCGCCGCACACTTCGCGTTTCAGCATCGGGTGCATGATGCACTTGAACTTGTTGATCGCCAGCTTGACCGGCTTGGTCACGCCCATCATGGTCAGGTTGCCCTCGACCGACACCGGCTTGTCGCCCGCGTAGGTGATCGACTTGCTCTTATAGGTGATCGATGGAAATTTCTCGACATTGAACATGTCGGGAGACTTGGCGTGGGTGCTCATTTTGGCGTGGCCGAAGTCAAGCGAATTGGAATCGATCACGATATCGATGGCGCCGGTTTTTGCCGCCCGGTCGAGCACGACGGTGCCGCCGGTTTTGGTGAACTTGCCGCGCCATACCGATACGCCCATGTGGTCGGCTTCGAAGCTTGGGTAGGTGTGGTTGGGGTCGATGTTATAGGTTTGCGCGAAGGCGGAGGTGGCGGAGGCTGCGATCAGGGCTGCGATCAGGTGTTTGATTTTCATGGTGTTTTTTCTTGAAAGGATGGGGGGTAGTGTGCTACTGCACCGCTGTGACGCGGAATTTGATGACGACTTCGTCGGCGACCGTGCTGGTGTCTTTCCACTCACCGTCGCCGATATTGAAAGCGAGTCGCTTGATCGGCAGCGCGCCTTCAAATACCTGTTTGCCGGCCTCGCTCTTGACGGTCAGCGGGAAGCTGACGTTGGCCGATTTTCCCTTGATGCTGAGCTTGCCCATGACCGTCAGCTTGCCGGCCGGCCCGGCCTTGATGGCGCTCGATGCAAAACTCGCCTTTGGAAATTGCGCGGCGTTGAACCATTCTTTCTTGAGCACTTCCGTGTTCATGTCGGCATCGCCCAGATCGAAACTGCCGACGTCGATGTCGACGTTGGCCTTGGACGCATCCGGCGTGGCCGGGTTGTAGTCGATTTGGGCCGTAAATTTCTTGAACTTGGCTTCGACCGGCACCCCCATTTGCTTGAAAGTTGCCGACACACTGCTCTTGGCAGGATCGGTCTTGAGCAGGGTGGCGGCGCTGGCCGCCAGCGCCAACAGCATCAGGGCGGCGGGCAGGGCGCGTCGTGTCAAATGAGTTTGCATGGTAGTTCCTTATGAAGAATAAGTTACGGCAGTATGCGCTTGAGCACGCCATCGCGGTCGATGAACTGATGTTTCAGCGCGGCCATCACATGCAAGGCCACCCCGCTTGCCAGCGTCATGGTCAAGATGAAATGAACCAGTTTGAGCACCGGTTTCAGGGCCGGGTTGGGATCGATCAGCACCGGCAGCGGAACGATCCCGAAGTAGACCACGGGCACGCCTGCGGCAAGGGTGTAGAAATAGCCGGAAACGGGCACCGCGAACAGCAGGATGTAGAGTGCGCCGTGGAGCGCGCCGGCGGTTTTTTTCTCCCAGGTAGCCATGCTGGAGGGATACGGGGGGGCGTCATGACCGAGGCGCCACAGGGCGCGGATGCAGGCCAGGGCGAGAATGGTGACGCCGGACCATTTATGCCAGGCGAAATACTTGAGCTTGGTCGGCGTAATGCCGGGAATGTCGGTCATGACCAAGCCCAGCGTGAAGGAGCCGATGATCAGAATGGCCATCAACCAATGCAGCAATATCGCGGTTTTTGTGTAGCGTGGCATCGGCCGGGCTCCTGGAATAATAGTACGCATTAGGACTAATATACCAAAAATACGGTGGGCGCGCTTGGCCAGCCTTTTTTCGGCTGACCAGACGTGCCTGAAATGACTAAATCGCGCGGGCCAGCTGGGCCGCGATACCGACGTAGTTGGCCGGGGTCATTTCCAGCAGCAGGTGCTTGGCTTGCTGCGGGATTGCCAGGGTGGCGATGAACTCGTGCAGCGCGTCCTTTGAAATGCCCTTGCCGCGCGTGAGCTCTTTGAGTTGCTCATACGGGTTGGCGATGCCGTAGCGGCGCATCACCGTTTGCACCGGCTCGGCCAGCACTTCCCAGGTCGCATCGAGATCCTGCTCGAGGCGCGCCGGGTTCACTTCCAGCTTATTGAGGCCGCGCAGGCAGCTGTCGTACGCCAGCAAGGCATAGCCGAAACCGACCCCGATGTTGCGCAGCACGGTCGAATCGGTCAAGTCGCGCTGCATGCGCGAGAGTGGCAGCTTTTCCGCCATGTGCTTGAGCACTGCATTAGCCAGGCCCAGGTTGCCTTCGGAGTTTTCGAAATCGATC